>NZ_JBDOPO010000025.1:0-4520 GCF_039830215.1 Rubritalea sp.
CTACAACCAAAAAACTGGCGACTTCACCCCACATAAAGGCCCCCTCTTTTCAAACATTGTGCTCGCCGATGAGATCAACCGCTCGCCCGCTAAAGTCCAGAGTGCATTGTTAGAAGCGATGCAGGAGAAGCAGGTAACCATCGGCAATGAAAGTTATTCACTAGATGAACCCTTCCTCGTACTCGCGACTCAGAACCCAGTAGAGCAAGAAGGCACCTACCCGCTTCCAGAAGCGCAGCTAGACCGCTTCATGCTCAAGGTCATGGTCAAGTACCCAACTCTAGAAGAAGAACACACCATCATGAAACGCATGGCGGTGAGCAAGCCAAAGACTGCTGTCCGCTCGGTCATGAGCTCCGATGACATCCTCAGCATGCGCAAGTCGCTCGACACCATACACACCAGCGAAGCATTAGAGAAATACGTTCTGAGAATTGTAGATGCCACGCGTAACTCTGCGCAGTACGGCCTCGATGACCTGCCCGCTTTGATCAATCACGGAGTCTCGCCACGTGCCAGTATTTGCCTGATAAAAGGAGCCAAAGCACACGCACTACTAGAAGGCAGAGACTTTGTTACCCCAGCCGATGTCAAATGGATCGCACCCGACGTCCTGCGCCACCGCATCTCCCTCACCTACAAAGCGGAAGCTGAGGGGAAAGATGTCGAATTCATCATCGGTCGAATTCTAGAGACTATAGAAACTGTGGTGTAAACCACTCGTTAGAACTCTCATGCTGAACCAAAAAGAGCTCGAAAGTAAAGTGCGCCACATCCAGGTGCACAGCCGCAAGGCTGTGCTCGAGATGCTGGCGGGCGAATACCGAAGTAGCTTCAAGGGGATGGGCATCGAGTTTGAAGATGTCCGGGAATACCAACATGGCGATGACGTCCGGTCGATCGATTGGAATGTCACAGCCCGGACTGGCAAGCCGCATGTAAAAACATTCATGGAGGAGCGGGAGCTCTCGCTCTACTTCCTCATCGACATCTCGCAGTCCGGAGATTTCGGCAGTGGCGAGCACAGCAAGCGCGAGGTTGTCACACGCATTTTCGCCCTGCTAGCATTCGCAGCCTCGCACAACCACGACAATGTCGGACTGATTCTTTTTGCCAACGGCGTGGAACAACACATCCCACCGAGGAAGGGTAAGAACCATGTCATGCGCATGATCGACCTCATGCTGCGCCATCAAACACAAACGACGGGCACTGACATCGCGGGAGCGCTGCATCACTTTAACCAAGTGCGCAGCCGTCGTTGTGTTGCCTTTCTCTTTTCAGACTTCCTCGACACGAACTACGCCGACGCGCTGCGCGATACAGCTCACCTCCATGACCTTTCCTGCGTAGCCATTAGTGACCCGCGTGAGAGCCACCTGCCTAACGGAGGAATGATAGAGCTGCGCGATGCAGAATTAGGCACTCTGCGGACCATTGATTGCCGCGACCCCAAACTCCGCCAGAGCCTCAAAGAAAAAGCGAAGCAACGCAAAGCTGCATTGGTCGACATCTGTCACGAGGCAAAGGCCGACTTGCTCCACATAAGCACCGAAGACGACTACCTCTTTCAAATCATCCGCTTCCTCAAAGAGCGCAACAACCGCAGTGCTGATGCTCTCTAAAATTTCCCTTCTTATCGCACTCGCATGTGGTTTCCTAACTTTGCTGAATTCTTGCCAAAAAGAGCATCCCGCGAAGGATGTATTCGAGCTAAGCCAGCAAACTGAACTGTCGGATGTCTCCCTCCATTTACAGATATCCCAGTCCTCACTGAAGACTAACGAAAGCGCCCAGGTGTCGCTCAGCATAAAACACGCTCCCGGCGTCGAAATCACCTTACCCGAGTTAGAGGGCCAGCTCGGCGAATGGACTATTGCCGAGCTAAACTCACAAGCTGCAAAACTTGACTCACAATCGTGGAGCCACCACCTACTCAGCTTCGTAATAGAACCCGATCTCCCCGGTGAGACCACCTTCCCGCCCATCGGAATCAAAGTAGAAAACGAGGAGGGAGAATCGCGTGAAGTGCTGACCTCAGCAGTGACAATCGAAGTCCTTTCAGTGGGTGTGGATGCCGACACCCAACTCCGTGACATCGCCCCAGACCAACGAGATCCAGCAGACCAGCTGAGCTCAGGTAAGATGCTTCCTTGGGTCGCATCTGCCCTCTTTCTCGCCGCCATTGGTATCTTCTTTTTTCTGAAGTCTAGCCGACAGTCGCAGCTCGTCGTCTCCGCTACCATGGACGACTTCTTAGCCCTCACTGAAGCCACTCCCGAGGAAATTTCTAGTCGCTTAGAGCCCGTATTTTGCAAAGCCTATTCCAAACGCGCAAAGCTCACAAAACCATGCCACGACTTCACTAGCCTCTGCTGTGAACTCCCTAACCCACCCGATAAGTTACGCCTCCTCATATCGCGCTACGAGTCATTGCAATATAGCAAACAAGGCGGGGATTGCTCTGAAATAGCAGCACTCTACCAAGAATGCTCGGAGCTACTAACTGACAATTTCGGAAAGGAGATTGGCTCATGATTTTTGCAGCACCGTCCGCCTTTTTCTTGCTAGCCCTGCTTCCTGTTCTGTGGATTCTGCAGCGTCGTCAACGACGCGCAGATGCCATAGCCTACCCCTCTCTGGGTCTTTTCGAAGGCGTCCCCACCACATGGCGTCAACGCCTGCTTTTCATCCCCCCACTTTGTTTGCACCTCGCACTAGCATGCCTCATCACCTGCCTTGCTAGACCTCAGATAGAGACGACGGATTCACGAGAAGATCGCGAGGGAATTTCTATCCAACTCTTAGTAGATGTCTCTAGCAGCATGGATATGGACATCCAGACCGAGGATGGACCGATGACTCGGATGGAGGTGGCTAAAAAGGTGATGGAGGAATTTGTCGCCGGCGATGGAGCGGAACTCACTGGCCGGCCAGATGACATGATCGGCATCATTTCATTCGCCAGGTACACCGACAATGTCTGCCCGATGACACTCGGCCACGATGCTCTAGTCTACATGATCCGCGAGCTCACGATCAATGACCGCCCCAACGAGGACGGCACAGCCTATGGCGACGCCACAGCGCTGGCGGCAGCCCAACTCAAAGCGCAGGAAGAGCGCGAGGGCGCCCTCAAAAGTAAGGTCATCCTCTTACTCACCGACGGAGAAAACAACTGCGGCGAACAAATGCCGATGCAGGCGGCAGCGATGGCTAAGGAATGGGGAATCCGCCTCTACACCATCAGCCTGCAAAACACCCGCCCATCACGCCTAGTCACCACCGAAGAAGGCAAATTCTTTCGCCCACAAACAGTCTCGGAATCCGATCAAGTGCTCGAGAAAATGGCTCTCGCTACCGGTGGCGTTTACCGCACGGCCCATGACTTAGACTCGCTGCAAGCCGTCTACCAAGAAATCAACACGCTGGAAAAAACCAAACTGAAAGAAGTCGAGTTCTCAGACCTCGATGATGCCTTTAGCCGCTTTGCTCTAGCTGCCTTGGGCTTGCTCCTGCTCCGCTACATTCTCAACGCCACCCTGCTTCGCATCTCCCCTTAACAAGCTATGAGTGAAATAATCTTCATCCAACCTATGATGCTATGGCTGCTACTTCTCGTACCCGCCTTCATCGCGGTATTCCGTCTACGCCTCACGCTCCAACGGCGTGACCTGCATGGCTTTGGAGAAGGATCACGCGGCCGGCGCTCAGAGCACGTTTCTATGGAGCCATGGAGGCTGGCACTACTTACCATTTCGGCCATCACCATCATCCTCGCTCTCAGCCGACCAGCCATCAATCCACACCCGAAACTCATCGCTCGCGACGGCCGAGATGTAGTCTTCATGCTCGATGTATCCAAGAGCATGCTGGCAGAGGACCGATTACCTAACAGGCTAAGCTCAGCCAAATTCTCGATAGCAGAATGCGTCGAATCACTGGAAGACCATCGCTTTGGTTTGGTTGTCTTTGCGGGTTCGTCCTCCATAGTTTGCCCACTCACAATGGACAAAGACTTCTTCCTCGAGGCTCTCGAAAAAACAGGCCCGGACAGCGTGGCTCACGGCGGCACACGGATTGGAGATGCCCTGCTGAAAGCCTGCGACAAGCTCTTTTCCGATTCCAAACATGGCTACCGCGACATCGTCTTAGTCAGTGACGGTGGCGACCAAAGTGAGGGCATCAGCTCGGCTATCGAGCAACTCAACGGCAAACAAATCCGACTCCTAGCCATTGGTTTAGGAGACGAAAAAGTAGGGGCACGTATCCCCAGCAATGATGGCACGTCGGACTACATGCTCTACAAAAAGCAAGAAGTCTGGTCGAAGCTCGATGGCGCTCTACTAAGCAAGCTCGTCAACGACTGTAAGGAAGCAGCATACATCCCTGTTGGCACCAGGCAGATGGCTTTGGGCCAAATCTATCAGCGCATCAGCAGCCAAGGTGGAACCCAACAGCTGGCAGAAGAAAGCGTGATTGATTATGACGAGATATTCCACTGGTTCATTGCCATAGCC
>NZ_JBDOPO010000239.1:0-4489 GCF_039830215.1 Rubritalea sp.
CCTGGCTCCAGCATTAAATATGCTGCCTAAAACGTTGCCCCATCAATAAAGAAGCGTCGTATGATAGAATGTGTTGCCCCCAGCTGTAGTACAATTATACTATATCTACTAAACCTATGATACTCCGACTATTCTCCCTTGCCTGTGGCACCTTCATTTTAGCATCCTGCTCAGAAAAGACAGCCACCGAAATAAATAGTCCCAATACTCACGATACGAGCGGTGGTATAATTCCCAATACGATCGTTGAACTACCTTCAAAAATCTCCTTCAACGAACATATCCAACCTATCCTCTCCGCCTCTTGCTACCACTGTCACGGACCAGACTCTGGAACACGCTACCCTCAAGACGAACCTCTCAGGCTCGATGCCGAAGAGGGTGTTTTCTCTGTCAGAAAAAATGGCAAACCAGTCATCATTAAAGGCGACCCAGATAATTCACTTTTATTACAGCTCATGGAGAGCAATGACCACGATATCGTCATGCCTCCCCATCCATCAAAGAGCCCGCACGGAAAAATTATGGACCCACAGGATATCGCCTTGGTCCGACAGTGGATCCAGGATGGCGCGGAGTATGAAGACCACTGGGCATATATTTCACCAAGTAAAGCTGAGCTACCAACCATCAACAATAGCGATTGGCCCCGTAACCCGATTGACTACTTCGTTGCCAAGAAACTCGAGAACGCAGGGCTTTCACCAAACACAGATCAAGACAAAACGCGGCTCTTGCGCCGACTAAGCCTTGACCTTACGGGCCTCCCTCCAACAGCCAAGGAGACTCAAAAGTTCATCACTGATATGCGAGATTTCGAGACTGTCTACGAAGAGAAAGTAGACGAACTCCTTACTTCTGATGCCTACGCCGAGCACTTCGCCCGCCACTGGCTAGATGTCGCTCGCTACGCTGACACCCACGGTATCCACATCGACAACTATCGCTCGATCTGGCCCTACCGTGACTGGGTCATCAACGCCTTTAACAGCAACATGCCTTTTGACCAATTCACCCGCGAACAAATTGCTGGCGACATGATGCCCAATGCCACGATGGAACAAAAAATAGCATCAGGCTTCCACCGTTGTCTACCGACTACAGGAGAGGGTGGTGCCATCGCTGAGGAATACGAAGCCATCTACGCTCAAGACCGGGTCGACACCACCTCATCAGCTTGGCTAGGACTAACTGCTGGTTGCGCAGCCTGCCACGACCACAAATTCGACGCCATTTCTACTAAAGAAAACTACCAGCTGACTGCCTTTTTCCGCAACACCACGATGTCAGCACTGGACCGTAACAGCGCCACTCACCCACCAAACCTTCTCATTCCCATACCCGAGGACGTGCGTCGCTACACAGCTATTGATAAAGAAATAGCCGAAGCTGACAAAGCAACTCAAGCCCACAAGAAGCAACACGAACCACAATTCCTGAGCTGGTTAAAATCCGACAAGGCGACTGACAGTTCAAATGTCGCCAAGAACTCCCGTCTAATCAAACTCCCCCTCACCGACAAGACAAAAGGGATTGCCGACTCTAAAGGCAAGAGCCACACCAGCAGATCACCACTTGAATGGGTTAGTAGCCCCGATGGTGAAGCCATCCTATTCAGCAAGCAAAATAACATAAACCTTGGAAACCTAGGAGACTTTGAGAATACTGACAAGTTCAGCTACGGCGCATGGATAAAAACTCCACACAATATCTCAGCTGGAGTAATCTCTAAAATCAATGTTGCTGACTCGCACCGAGGATACGATCTCTGGGTTGAAAACGGCAAACTCGCAGTTCACCTCATCCACGCTTGGCCACAAGACTATATCAAAGTCACCACTAAGAAAAAGGTCGCAAAAAATGAATGGCTTCACGCATTTGTCACCTACGATGGCTCGAAAAAAGCCAAAGGTGTGAAGATTTACATCAATGGCAAAGAACAAAAACTCGATATCAACGGCAATAAACTCACAGAGACAATCAAGAGCAAGGCTCCACTTTTGCTAGGCTCTCGTCAAGATGGCCAACACTTCAAAAACGGGCAGCTACATAGTTTCCAGCTCTTCAATAAAGCTCTCACTGTCGAAGAAATTGTTGCCATATCTATTAATGGGCGCATCAACAACCTGCGTAGATCATCCAAACAGACACCAAAACTCGTTGAGCAAATCCGCAGATACTACTTCACACACGTCGATAAAGACGCCAAGCAACTCAATGAGAGGTCTATTACTCTGAAGAATGAAAAAGCGGCAATAGAAAAACGCGGAACTTTCACTCTCGTAATGAAGGAGAAAGCCGACAAAAAACCCACTGCTCACGTTCTCATTCGTGGCCAATACGCAGTGAAAGACAAAGAAGTCTTAAAGCCTGGAGTGCCGGCGTCACTGCCACCGATGACTGACGACATGCCGAAAAACCGTCTTGGCCTAGCCATGTGGCTAACCGATCCAGCAAACCCACTACCAGCACGGGTCACAGTCAATCGCTATTGGTACTACCTCTTCGGCAACGGCATTGTTGAATCCACCAACGACTTCGGCGTCATGGGCTCCCGCCCGTCCCATCCAAAGCTGCTCGACTGGTTGGCTGCTGATTTCGTTGAAAACGAATGGGACTTCCACCACTTATTAAAAACAATCGTCACCTCATCTACTTATCGCCAAGCAGCCACCTTCACACACGAAAAGCTGGAGGCCGACCCACTCAACAAGCTACTCTCAAGAGGTCCACGCTATCGACTAGACGCAGAACAAATCCGCGACTTAGCACTGAGTTCTTCAGGATTACTCATCAACAAACTAGGAGGACCATCAGTCAAACCTTACCAGCCAAGCAAAATATGGGAATCAGTTGCGATGAAATCCTCCAATACAAAAAACTACAAACAGGACACTGGTGACAAACTCTACCGACGCTCACTTTACACCTTCTGGAAGCGTACAGCTCCAAATCCGTCTATGGAAATTCTCAATGCGCCATCACGTGGGATTTCCTGTGTGAGAAGAGAACGCACCAACACACCTCTACAAGCATTCGTAATCATGAATGACCCACAATTTGTGGAAAGCTCACGCCAACTAGCGGCCAATGCACTCGAAAACCACACCGACACACCTTCGCGGTTACAATTTATAGCCAAACAACTTCTCAACCGAGAACTCAACAACAAAGAAACCGTCATCGTGAGTAAGACACTCCATTTCACACATGACAAATTTAAGGCAGCCCCTGAAAAAGCAAAAGAACTCATAGCTTTTGGTGAGTCCAAAGCTCCCGATGATATTGATCCTTCCGAGCTCGCTAGCTGGACAATCATTGCCAACCAAATCCTCAACATGGACGAAACCCTCAACAAATAAGCACCCCATGAATTTCACAGATATACTAAAATCAGTAGACCTCCAGAACAAGACGCTCAGCCGTCGCCAGTTCTTCCGTCATAATGCCATGGGTCTCGGTGCCGCCGCTTTATCCTCCCTCCTCCCAAAAGAACTCATGGGAGCCATCGGCCAAACGACGGGCAATTCACACTTTGCTCCGAAAGCGAAACGCGTGATTTACATCTCACTCATCGGCGCTCCTTCTCAATTTGAGACATTCGACTACAAACCCAACCTCAAAAAAGAATTCAAAAAGGATATCAAAGAATTCCTCATGCAATCGGGCCAACGCCTTACTGGAATGACTGCCGGCCAAAGCAACTTTCCCGTCGCACCAGCATTCTGCGATTTTAAACAACACGGAGAATCCGGCACCTGGGTTTCCGACCTCCTACCTCACACCGCAAAAATGGTCGATGACATCTGCGTCATCAAATCAATGCACACCGACGCCATCAACCATGAGCCAGCCAACCAACTCATGTACACCGGCTCGATGCAAAATGGCAAAGCCTCCATGGGCTCTTGGCTGTCCTACGGCCTAGGCTCCCTAAACAACGACCTCCCCACCTTCTGCGTACTTCACGCTCAACACTCCAGCCCCTACTCGAACGTACAGGCCATTTCCTCGCGCCTCTGGGGCTCATCCTACCTACCGGGTAAGCATGCTGGCGTCAACCTTCGCTCACAAGGTGACCCCGTCCTTTTCCTCAAAGATGCGCCGGGCATCGACAGAGAAATACGTCGTTCAATGCTAGACGGGCTATCTAGTCTCAACCAACAAACCCTCGAAAACGTGGGCGACCCTGAGATTCAAACTCGCATCCAACAATACGAAATGGCCTACCGCATGCAAATGTCAGTCCCCGAACTTACCGACATGTCCGAAGAATCAGAGGACACTTACAAACTCTATGGACCCGACTCGAAAAAGCCAGGCACCTTCGCCTACACCGCATTGATGGCACGTCGTCTTGCTGAGCGAGGAGTCCGTTTCACCCAAATTTTCCACCGAGGCTGGGACGCCCACGGCAATCTACCACGTGATATGAAATCACAGTGTGGAGACATCGATCAAGGATGTTACGGCCTCATCCAAGACCTCA
>NZ_JBDOPO010000282.1:0-4454 GCF_039830215.1 Rubritalea sp.
AAGTTCAAAATGAGGCGTTGGTTGCTTAGCGTAATTAAATACGATAAAGGACGCATTTCATTATAGTGATGAGTCTAACTAATAGATAGTGGTACGTCGACTGCTCTATGTAATTTAACTAACATTCGGTTAATTAGTTATGAAATTTATAGATAGATTTAAATACGCACTTCTTAAAGCGATTGACTTAAGTGGCATGACATTTTTGTCACCTGTTGTTCGTTTATGTTACGGGGAAGATCCCAAGCTTCAATTACAAAAAATTGGTCAGTGGATTATCGTTCCGGCTGTGGGGGTTATTGCATTTTTGTTTTTATGGCATGTGACATCAGGAGGTATCAAAACCAAGTCAGGAACATTGCCTAACCCAGAACAAACATGGCTTGGATATAAGTCCATCAATGCCCATGCTGAACGCGAGCAACTCAAAATGGAGGCTTACGATATTATGGGTGATGAACGAGATGAGATGTTAGCCGATGCAAAACACCAGCTTTCCTTGCTCGCGTCCCGTGTGACTCATTCAAATACAGAGGTTACTAAGGCAAAATATGCGATTGAACAACAAGCCAAAGTACTCATCGAACCGCTCGATAGAGAATATAACGAGATGAAATCTAAGTTCAAATCAGCTGCAATGGAGCGCAAGGATTCGCTATTACTTGCAGCTGAATCTTTACCTCGTGGAGATGTAGAAGCTTACGAATCATTCTTAGCCGATGTCAAAGCTGCAGAAGTGCAGAATGATGCAGATAAAGATGTGTTGAGTTTATTAAAAAAGGAAATCGACAAGATCCGTGAGGTGAAATCACCAGATGTTGCAAATGCATTGATCGAGCAAACATTAGCTGCGGAAGAGCAGCAGTTTTTGATGAAGAAAATCGAATTACTGAGTGATCGTAACCGTTCAATACAAGTGGGAGTTACGACCGGTAAAATAGTCGATCACAAAAATGATTTCCTATCACTTACAGGTAAGGAGGCTTACGCTAAGGCTCGCACAATTGCCCGAGAGCAATCCCGTTTGAGTAAACTGGAGAGTTCCTCCTATGCTATGCCTGCAACTATTTGGTACCAGGTGAAGCGTTCGGTATTATGTGTTTTTACCGGTTTCCTCATTGGCACTGCGATAGCGATACCTGTGGGTATCCTCTGTGGCTTGAACTCAACATTCATGGCCGCAATGACGCCATTCATTGCTATATTCAAACCTGTTTCACCAATCGTATGGTTACCTATCGCTCTGATTGTTGTCAGTGGTTTAATTCCAGATCCAGATAATAACCCATTCATCGTGTTTCTATGGGATCTACCACTTGTTGGAGTTTATAAAATAAACCCAGCATTCATAGCTTCTGCTTTGACTGTGGCCTTGTGCTCGCTGTGGGCAACGTTGGCGAATACGGCACTGGGCGTGGCATCTATTGATAAAGATTACATGAATGTAGCCCGAGTTTTGAAGCTCGGTTTCTTTGCTCGACTCTTTAAAATCGTAATTCCTTCTGCTCTACCACTCATATTTGCAGGCTTACGTATCTCACTTGGAGTAGGCTGGATGGTGTTGATTGCAGCTGAGTTACTCTCATCCTCTGAAGGTATAGGCAAGTTTGTCTGGGATCAGTTCAATAATGGTGCTTCAGATTCACTGGCTAAGATGATGGTTGTTGTGTTCCTTGTAGGCGTCATTGGTCTTATTTTAGATAGAATTATGATCTTATTCCAACGCTTAGTCACATTCGAGGGAAGTGTGAGCGTGTAACCAATTTCAACTAAATACTACTATGGCAATTTTAGAAATAAATGATGCGTCTGTAAGCTTTGGGCCAATTTCAAGCCGCTACGAAGTACTCCAAGATTTAAACCTCAAAGTTGAAGAAAATGAATTTGTGGCAATCATTGGTTTTTCGGGGTCCGGAAAATCGACATTGATGTCACTGTTGGCAGGCCTGCAAAATGCAACCAGTGGCGAAGTTTTATTCAAACAGAAACAGATAGCAGAACCTGGCCCTGATTTGGGGATGATGTTTCAGAATTATTCCTTACTTCCGTGGTTGAGCGTGCTGGATAATGTGAAGATTGCGATCAATGCAGTTCAACCAAAGCTTAGTAAACCTGAACTAGAGGAAAAAGCGAAACACTATGTTGAAATGGTGAAGTTGGATCACGCTGTAGATAAAAAGCCCCAAGAACTCTCTGGGGGAATGCGTCAACGCGCATCCCTTGCCCGGACCTTGTCATTGGACCCAGAGGTACTTTTATTGGATGAACCGCTATCAGCTCTGGATGCGCTCACACGTTCGGAGTTACAGGATCAGATTCTAAATATTTGGGAAAAGGATAAAAGAACCGTGGTTATGATCACCAATGATGTAGACGAAGCTGTGCTCATGGCCGACAGAATAATACCACTCACAATGGGGCCATCAGCAACTCTCTCAGATGAATTCAAGGTCAATATGGAGCGACCACGTAATAGACACACACTCAACGACCACCCTGAGTTCATGAGGCTTAAATCTGAAATTACTGCTTTCATGCTAGGCCTCAATCAAGAAAGTAAAAAATGCACTGGTGCTACTATACCAATGCCAAAGGTTATACCGAAAAACTTTTCTCCGCCAGTCATGGCTCCCACGTTTAAACAAAATCCAGTGACTATTAAAAAACCAAATAATGTAGCATAATTATGAACGAAAATTCAAAATTTGTTGAGATCTCAAACTTGATCAAAGAATATCCTAATCCCTATGGTGATCCATTTCGCGTAGTAGAAGACTTTAATCTGAAAATCAAAGAAGGAGAGTTCATTTCACTGATTGGTCACTCTGGATGCGGTAAGTCCACTGTGCTCACAATGTTGGCCGGACTGAATGAGATATCTGGTGGTGGTATTATTGTAGGTGATAGGGAAATTGATGGGCCTGGCCCAGATAGATCAGTGGTCTTTCAGTCGCCGTGTTTGATGCCTTGGTTAAATGCATTTGGTAATGTGATGCTCGGGGTTAAGAATATCTATCCGCATGTAAATAAGGCTACTCAGACACAGATCGTAGAGCATTCTCTTTCAGTAGTAGGGCTTGGGGATTCTATGAAGAAATACCCAAAAGAACTTTCTGGAGGAATGCAGCAACGGGTGGGAATTGCGCGTGCTATTGCTCTACAGCCAAAGGTTCTTTTATTAGACGAACCCTTTGGTCGGTTGGATTCTTTGACTAGAATGGAACTCCAAGATGTAATCATTGATGTACTTCAGCGTGAAAAACTGACAGCTATGATTGTCACTCATGACGTAGACGAGGCGGTTTTCATGGCTGACCGCTGTGTAATGATGTCTAATGGACCTCGGGCAGGGTTGGGAGAAATCCTCCAAATCGATTTCCCTAGGCCACGTGACCGGCGTGAAGTTTTCACTGATCCTAAATTCTTTGGTTATCGCGAGCACCTGCTCGCGTTCCTAGAGCAACGGTCACATATCAAAGGTGATACAAGGGTGTTCAATGATGGTAATATGATGGGCTTTCTGGAGAAAGAACAGGTCCAGAATCTGGAAGATGCTCATATGAGTGTCGCTTAATATAGTAACTCAAGTAGGTGGCTCCCATTCTGTTGATGAATTTAGTTCATCAACAGAATGATTCATAGTTGGGCGTTCTGAATAATGATTGGCACGGTCAATGCTTAGTCACTGTTGTGAATAACGAAAAACTAAATGTTCTAAATCTGAAGAACCCAAGCATTCGCACGCTGCATATCTCTTGGGTTGCATTTTTCATTAGCTTCGTAGTGTGGTTCAACCATGCTCCTCTGGGTGCTGTGATCTCAGAAGCTTTCAATCTAACAAAATCGCAGTGGAAGGCTCTCCTCATCCTCAATGTGGCATTGACGATACCATCTAGGGTGATTGTCGGAATGCTTGTAGATAAACTGGGGCCTAGAAAGACATTCTCCACTCTACTCATTACATCCGGTATACTGTGTGCTTTGTTTGCATCAGCTCAAACATATGAACAATTAGCCATAGCACGCTTTGCCATGGGATTTGTGGGTGCAGGGTTTGTGATAGGAATTCGCATGGTTGGTGAGTGGTTTCCAGCGCGTCAAGTCGGGCTGGCTGAGGGCATATATGGTGGCTGGGGTAACTTTGGATCCGCTGCGGCTGCAATGAGTCTGCCAACTATAGCAACTCTCTTTGGTGGTGAAAATGGCTGGAGATATTCACTCTATTGCACTGCTGTGATTGCCTTTGCTTATGGAATATTTTTTTACATCGTAGCTCGTGATACTCCGAAAGGCTCCACCTACTTTAAGCCTAAGAAAAATGGCGGTATGGAGGTCAGTACTCGACGGGATTTCTATTTTCTCATAGTGATGACGATTCCGATGTACGCCGCGCTTGCTGTCCTCGCTTGGAAGCTATCTCCAACTAATATAAACCTTCTAAGCCAGTCAGCCGT
>NZ_JBDOPO010000023.1:0-4453 GCF_039830215.1 Rubritalea sp.
CACTTTATTTTGTTGCGCCTCATTGAGTGAAGATCCAACGCCTTTCGGCCTACCGGGTTTTCCAACTTTCAGAGCTTTACTTCCACCTTCTTGCCATTTCTTTACCCATTCAGAGACTGTGTTACGCCATCCCTGTTTAGGAAGAAGTGCGGCTTGCTTGCGTCTATCTTCGAGTTGGCTGGGTGTGAGCGCACCTGTGTCTTACAGTTTCATAGCTTACATCTAGCAGAATTGACACCAACTGGTTTTCCGCTTGGTTAACTAATAAATAATTCATACTCTAATCTACTCAAAAGAGAACATATTGCTAATTCTCATAGGTAATGAACAGCCACTTCACTAAACTGTCTTTGCGACCTAGTCATACTTCTGTGGGACTAGAAAAGTCGAAAATTTCAGCAATCGTAAGAAAGTAAATGGTCGGGACTACAGGATTCGAACCTGCGACCTCTTCACCCCCAGCGAAGCGCGCTACCAAACTGCGCCAAGTCCCGGACACTGATATGAAGATAAGTAACAATTGAGGGTTGGCAAGCTAGAAATTTCCTGCATTTTCAGTGCATGCAGATGATCAAGACAGCAGTGGTAGGAGCAAGTGGCTACACCGGTATGGAATTATTACGTCTCTTGCTGATGCATCCAAACGCTGAACTCACATGCGTGACATCTCGTCAATACGCAGGCCGGACTCTTAACTCAGTTTTCCCAAGGTTTTCACAGATGAACGGTACCGAACTAACATTCTCTGAGCCCGATGCGGAAACAATCAAAGCCAGCGGCGCTGAGATTGCCTTCCTAGCGCTTCCCCACGGAGTCGCTGCAACCTATGCAACTGCTCTGTTAAACCTTGGCGTCAAAGTTATTGATCTATCTGCGGACTTCCGCCTCAATGACCCAGATGTTTATGAAGAATTTTATGGTGTAGAGCACTCAGCTCAAGAACTATTAACTGAGGCTGTATACGGCATGCCTGAACTGCCTAACCGTAGTGAAGCTATCGCTAATGCTCGTTTGGTTGCCTCACCAGGTTGCTACCCGACAAGTATCATTCTCCCTCTCATTCCATTACTTCAGAGTAATCTGATTGCCCCTCAGTCGATCGTCACTTGTTCCATGAGTGGTGTCAGCGGCGCAGGTAAAAGCAGTAACGTGCTGTTCTCATTTTGCGAAACAAATGAAAGCGTTAGAGCATATAGTGTTCCTAAACACCGACACCTTTCTGAGATCGAACAAGAACTCAGTATTGCTGCGAACGAGACTGTCGCTATGTCGTTTACCCCACATCTAGTGCCGACTCATAATGGAATTTGCACGACTACCAGTGCCAAGCTCACAGGATCACCTGCAGAGATCTCCAAAGCTTTAGAAACAGCCTATGCTGACAAGGATTTCGTCAGACTTCTAGGCGAAGGATCTACAGCGGACACAAAGAATGTCACTAGAACAAATTTTATCGACATTGGCTGGGCTGTTGACGAGCGTACCGGAAGAGTCCTACTCTTTAGTGCCGAAGACAACCTTGGCAAAGGTGCCGCAGGTCAAGCCGTGCAGAGTTTCAATCTAGTGGCTGGCCTTGCGCCCCAAGCAGGCCTTCAAAATATCTAGAGATTTTTTTCAAACCGAACTTTATACCAAAGATGTCGATCCCGTTTCGTAAAATATCAGGTGGCGTATGTGCTCCAAAAGGTTTCGTTGCCAATGCGGTCTCAGCTGGCATCAAAAATCCAGATTCAGAACGGCTAGACCTAGCTCTCATCTACAGTAAAACTCCCTGCGTAGCAGCGGGCACCTTCACAACTAACCGAGTCAAAGCAGCCCCGGTAAGAGTTTCTCAGGCACACCTGCGAGATCGAGACATCCAAGCTGTTGTAGTTAACAGTGGTAACGCTAACGCTTGCACTGGTGTCACGGGAATTCAAGATGCCAAAAACTCAGCTAAAGCGATCGCTAAAGCTTTAGATTTGAGGCAAGGGCAAGTCGCAGTCTGCTCTACTGGAGTCATTGGCCTACCTATGCCCATGGTACGCATCGCACCCAAGTTCTCAGAATTAGTCGAAGGATTAAACCCCAAAAAAGGAACCAATGTGGCCCGCGCGATTATGACGAGCGACACCAAACTCAAAGAGATTTCGATCTCTATGGACTTGGATGGACACAAGGTAAAAATCGGAGCCTGCGCTAAAGGCGCTGGAATGATTTGCCCAAGTATGGCCACCATGCTTTGCTTTATCACCAGTGATGTGAATATTGGAAAAAGCTGCCTAGACAAGGCCGTACATGAAGCTGTGGAAAACTCTTTCAACCGCATCACTATTGATGGCGACATGAGCACCAACGACTCAGTTGTCGTTTTAGCCAACGGAGAAAGCGGCATGCCACGCATCAAACCTAAATCCAAGAGTTACAGAATATTCCGAGAGTCTCTCGAGTTCATCATGCTAGAAATGGCAAAATCCCTGGTCAGAGACGGCGAACGCGTTACTAAGTTTGTCACAGTCAAAGTCAATGGAGCGAGAACGTACAGCGACGCCAAGAAAGTCGCAGAAGCTGTTGCTAACTCAGCACTCGTCAAATGCTCGTGGAATGGTAACGACCCGAACTGGGGCCGCATCATCCATGCTGTAGGTTATTCTAGAGCCATGATCAGAGAAGAGATGATCGATATTTATATTGGATCAAAGGCGGCCTGCCTTGGAGGAATGGAAGCCAATACTCCTATGGATGAATTACGTAAAATAGTAGCCCAAGAAAAATTCGACATCACGATTGATCTCCACCTTGGTGACGCTGAATACAAAGTTTATACCAGTGATATGTCCCCAGAGTATATTGACTTCAACAGGTCAGAATACGCTTACTGGAAGCAAGCACGAAAAGATGGCCTAACTAAGCAATAGTCAGCCCCCGCGAATACCCAATCGGGGTAAGTTTCTAGATTCAGAATACGTACCAAACCTATCTTCTTCATGACTAGCTCATCCACTTCCTTCAACTCACTCAAATTTTTCATCGCCACTGCGGCAATTGGAAGCTTTGTACTACTTATTAGTAGTTGTGGCCATCAAGCGGGTGGTACAATTGAAGTATACGAAACAGTAGGCTATCAACCAAATCACGGACCCTTTGATAGCAACGGAAACTATGTTGAAAAGTGGGCAGATAACCCGCCAAAAAGAAAGTACATTTCAAGAGATAAGAAAAAGTCTGCTCCGATAAAGGCCACACCTCCCCCTCAATACGCAACTGCTCCTAAGCCAGCATATACTCCACCGAAAAAAGCGAGCTCCCCCTCGCAACCTAAGAGTCGTGCAGTGGTTGTTAAACCAAAGAAGCGATCTCCTCTCACTCATACTGTAAAAAAAGGTGACACTCTCTACGGCCTATCGAGAAAGTATGCGACGTCGGTGAACTCTATTCAGAGGGCCAACGGAATCAGAGGTTCTAACATAGGCATCGGCCAAAAATTAATTATTCCTAGGTAAGCAAACACTCTTACTCACCTTCATCCATATCACTACCACAGCGGCGACAATATGCAGCATCTGGTAGATGGCCGTGCACGCCACAACTAGGGCACGCATCAGTGGACTTATCTGGCGTATGAGCCCCCTGCTCCTTCATCATCTCACTTGTCACGATGCCTGTTGGGACAGCGATTACTGCATATCCTGCTAGGATCATGATTGTGGTAACAAATCGCCCCAAGTCAGTCTGAGCCACTACGTCACCATATCCAACCGTACTAATCGAGACAATCGCGTAATAGATGCTCTTTGGTATACTTGTAAAATGCGTATTTGGTTCTCGATTTTCGATGAAATACATCAATGTTCCAGCCATCGTTGAAAACAACACTATAGAGAAAAAGAAGACGGTTATTTTAGCTCTCGAGCGCGCTAGTCCATGGAGAATAACATCAGCTCCGTGTACATGGTTTACCATCTTCAACACCCGAAACATCCTCAGTAAGCGCAAAACTCTCACAACTCCGAATGGCGATGATCCGCCAAAGAAAAGGAGAATGTATGCAGGTAAGCAACAGAGTAAATCGACTACTCCAAAGAAACTCACAGCATACTTTGAAGGGCGATTACTACACCAAATCCTTAAAACATACTCGAGCGTAAACACCCCGGTAAAAAACCATTCACAACATAGCAAGACGCTTGAGTAACTGACCATTACCGAATCAACAGTCTCTAACATCACAACACAAACGCTCAAGACTATGCACCATAATAGCGCGACATCGAACATCTTACCGGAAGGTGTCTCTGCCTCAAAAATAATTCTTCGCATCCTTCGCTTGAACGACAAATTTACTGCTGAATATTGATCCATTGACGCTCAGTATTCCCAGCCGGTTCTAGCTGTCAACACACGAGAATAATCTATACAGCATATCGAAGAAGCTGTCCTAGCAAATAGAGAAAAAGCTATCTCTAATTTTTAT
>NZ_JBDOPO010000142.1:0-19854 GCF_039830215.1 Rubritalea sp.
CATAGCTTATATCCAGCAGAAATAATGCCAACTGGTTTTCCGCCTGATTAATACTGTAAAAAATCACCTACAGGAGAGGTAGAGTGATCTTTAAGTCGTGGCGGAGCGCTGCCGGTTTGTGTACAAGCAACCTTTGATAATCTTAAAATTATTACATCATTAATTTCCGGTCTAGTGCTCGATACTGGACGGCTTCCATGACATGGTGGACGGCGATATTCTCTAGGCATTCTAGATCAGCTAGCGTCCTAGCGACTTTTAGGATTCTGTCGTGGGCGCGGGCGGAGAAATTCAGCTCATTCATGGTTTGTTCCAGATAAACTGACGTTTCAGAATCGATATCGCAATACGTCGCCATCAGCCTACTTGGCAACATACTATTAGAGTGAATCCCCTCGTGTTCAGAGTAGCGGGATTGCTGACGCTGACGTGCCTCGACCACTCTCTTTTTTACTACCTCAGATTTTTCACCACCATCACCATTGCGGAGTTGCTTGTACTCGATCATCGGAACTTCGACGTGCAAATCAATCCGATCAAGCAATGGTCCACTTATCCTCTGACGATATTTTTCGATTTGAGTAGGCGAGCACCTGCATTCGCGCTTGAGGTCACCGTAGTAACCACATGGGCAGGGATTTAGCGCGGCTACTAGCATACAGTTACATGGAAAGGTGACGGCACCAGCAGCTCGAGAAATACACACCTCCCTATCTTCTAAAGGTTGCCGTAACACTTCTAGGGTTTGTCGCCTAAATTCAGGGAGTTCATCAAGAAATAGCACACCATTATGCGCTAGACTGACTTCTCCTGGCCTAGGATTCGTCCCACCTCCTAATAGACCCGCATCTGATATCGTGTGGTGCGGTGACCTGTAAGGCCTTGAGACAATGAAAGAAGCTGACCCATGCAACTTACCTGATACGGAATGAATCTTGGTCGTCTCTATCGCTTCATCAATCTTCATATCAGGTAGAATCGTTGCAATACGTTTGGCTATCATTGATTTACCAGTCCCTGGTGGCCCGACCATCAGAATATTATGGCCTCCAGCTGCTGCTACCTCGAGTGCCCGCTTTACTTGGTGTTGCCCTTTCACATCACTCAAATCATCAAGCATCCGCAGATGGCTCTGCATATAAGCATCTCGGTCTATGGACAAAGGAGCTGGAGTAAGATCCCCAGTGATCAGCAACCAAGCCTGATAAAGCGAGTCGACACCATACACCTCAATCCCATCTACAACAGCAGCCTCCTCAGCATTCATTGCTGGAACTATTAGCCTAGTCCGTCCTCGACTCTTTGCTTCTAGCGCTACCGATATAACCCCTTTCACCGAACGCACTGCACCATCGAGTGCTAACTCACCCACTATGCAGTAACGGTCAAAAAAGGGTATTTCCTTCTCCATGCCCACTGCAGCCATAGCCAAAGCTATAGGAAGATCAAAGCTGGGGCCTTCCTTCTTTATGTCGGCAGGCGCGAGATTCACGGTATTGATACCTTTTCCGAAGAGCAGCCCACTATTACCAATGGCGCTCATCACTCTCTGAGTGCTTTCCCTGACCGCTGCATCAGGTAAGCCCACTAAAGACATCGTGAACTTATCACGTTTTATGTGATTAACCTCCACATCAACCTCAATCGCATCCACACCTGACAAGGCCGCTGAAAATACACGTACTAACATAACTAACAACCTAACAGATCTGTTAGAGCTAGGCAAGATGTATCGAGATGATCTCTATTTAGTTGAAACAGACTTGATCTACCGAACAGCTACCTGCGCCTCATGTTTTGAGCCACAGCCCCCAGATGCGAAAAAAAGAGCGCGGACACCATGATCTGGTGTCCGCGCTTTGGAGGATAGAATCGCTCTTGTTTAGAGTGAAGCTATGTAGTGCTCGGCTTCAAGGGCAGCGGCACAGCCTTGGCCTGCAGCTGTGATGCCTTGGCGGTAGACTGTGTCGGCAATATCACCTGCAGCGTAGATTCCTGGAGTCTTGGTCGCAGTCTTACCTGGGATTTGAATAAGGTAACCGCTCTCATCTTTATCAACGAGTTCCTCGCTGAGGAATGTGCTGTTTGGGTTGTGACCGATCGCCATGAACACGCCTTCGAGTGCTAGTTCTGACTTGGCCCCGTCTATCGTGTTCTCGAGCATTACAGCGCGGATACGACCATTATCATTTAGCAGGTACTCACAGATAGTAGAGTTCCAAACTGGCTCAATCTTCTCGTTGGCTAGAGCTCGTGCAGCCATAATTTTAGAAGCTCGAAGTTCTTCACGACGATGAATTAGGTACACTTTGCTAGCGAATTTAGTGAGGAAGTTTGCTTCTTCAGCTGCTGAGTCACCACCGCCGATAACACACACTGGAACGTCGCGGTAGAATGCACCGTCGCATGTTGCGCAGGCAGTAAGTCCAGCACCATTTTTGACGAGGTCCATTTCACCTGGGAGACCGAGGTAACGAGCTGAAGCACCAGATGCGATAATGACTGTTTTAGTCTGCCATACGTGAACATTAGAGCCGAAAACGTCTTTAGCATTCACTGTGAATGAGCCGTCAGCATTTTTATCAACGCTAGTGACTTCCACGCTATTTTGGACACGTGCTCCAAACTTCTCAGCCTGCTGTTGCATCTTCTGCATGAGTTCTGGGCCCATGATTCCGTCTGGGAAACCTGGGAAATTTTCAACGTCAGTTGTTGTTGTTAGTTGTCCGCCTGGCTGAGAGCCAGTGAGTACCAGTGGACTGAGTTCAGCACGAGCTGTGTAAATTGCTGCTGTGTAGCCAGCAGGTCCTGTTCCTATGATGATTACGTTCTCCATATAAAATTGTTTGAGATGATTCTGGCGGGATTATGCCCACGAATTTTCAGCCCGCAACCGAAATGATGAGGAATCCGATCTGATATCGTTTATTAGCAGATCGAATGACCATTCTACTAATTATCCTGAATCACAGAATATAGAAGTTATGAAATTTTTGAGGGGTTAAGCAAGTCGACTAAAGGTGTCTTCGTGAGGTACGCAAAGCGTGAAATTCCCAGCCTTCCATCGGACTCAAAAACCGCTTTCACTGATCTTGTCCATTCAGTTGAATAATTTCTGCTATCTCATTATTTTCAGGATTGAATAGCTGAGCGCCAGCATGCAGAACTAGGCCGTGGCACTAATACCAGAGGAAACTATTCAATCCGTTTTAGCTCAGACTGACATTGTCGATGTTATATCTGGCTACATCCCTCTTAAACGTGCAGGCGGGACATTTAAAGCCAACTGCCCATTTCACAACGAAAAGACACCTTCGTTCAACGTCAATCCAGGCAAACAATTTTTCTATTGTTTTGGATGTGGCGAAGGAGGATCGGCAATTACCTTTGTTCAAAAATACGAGAACCTACCTTTCGTGGATGCAGTCAAGAAGCTCGCCATGCGTGCTGGTGTTTCCATTGTTGAAGAGACCTTTGATCCCAAGGCGGAACAACGTCGTCGCTCAAAATCTCGTTTGGTTCAGTTGCATAACGAGTCAGCTGCATACTTCCATCAATTGGTGCGTAAGTCCGCCGATGCGCAGATCGCACGTGACTACCTTAAGAAGCGTGGTTTCACATTGGAGTCCGCGGAGCGTTGGTTGATCGGCTGGATGCCTGACAACCCTGCAGTGTTTCTAAAATGGGCAAAGGAAAAAGGATACACTGGCAGGGAACTCAGCGATTCGGGTATTTGTAACCTGAAGGATGCTCAGAACCCGCGTGCAGGAATTTATGTCAATTGGCGAAATCGACTGCTCTTTCCGATTCATAATGACTATGGCGACATCATCGGCTTCAGTGCTAGACAACTCATCAACGACCCCAAGACCGGCAAATACATCAACACTCGCGAAACACAGTTATTTGATAAATCACGTACCTTTTTCGGTCTTGATAAGGCTCGGCGCCCGATATCCAAAGAGAAATGCGCTATCCTCTGTGAAGGGCAGATCGACGTCATTTCACTCCACGAACAAGGAATACAAAACGTCATCGCTGCACTTGGCACAGGAACCACCGAGCATCATGCTCGCCTACTCAAACGTTACACCAAAGATGTAGTCCTCTGCTATGATTCCGATGCGGCTGGTCACAAAGCCACGACTAGAGCCTTCAAGGTGCTCGTCACTGAAGGCATCAACGTGCGCTGCGTCACGATGCCCGAAGGTGAGGATCCAGATTCCTATATCCTAGCTAATGGTGTGGATGCGTTCAAAAAACTGCTAGCCGATGCTCAGGAATTTTTTGACTACAAGCTCAAGCACGCCACAGCAACCACAGATCTAAACAGTATTCAGGACCGATCTCACCTTGCAACTGAGCTTAGCGAACTCGCTCAGATGGTTGGTGATAAAGTGGCACAAGAAATGATCATTTCTAAAGTCGCCGCACATCTAGGCATGACGGGTCAAGATTTCCGCGAACTCATTATCAAAGAGGCCAAAAAACGGAAGTTTGAGGCTAGCCGCTCGAACAACTACCGGAACGCAAATGAGCCAGCTCGAGAGATCATATTGCCCACAGAGATGGATGGGACAGTAGCCTACCTGTGCTTTCTAGCACTGAGTTCCAGTGTTGCTCTCGACTGGCTATGTGAACAAGTGGAGTCATTATATGACCCCCTCGCAGTAACTATTGGCGGCCACCTTCTCAACCACATACTTGCACGTAAGCCTGACCCATCAAACACATCATCGATTCAAAGTTTCTTGATGACGCTTGAACCAGCTGACCAATTGGCCCTACAGCGCAATTTTTCAGAAGATGTGCCAGCAGACCCGATCAAAGCAGCGGAAGAAACAACTAGCATGCTTATCAGTAAACAGCTTCAGCAGCGTGAATCAGCTATTCGTACTGCTCTAAAGCAACCGAATTTACCTAGTGAAAAACTCACAGACCTACTTGGAGAAGCTCAAGAGATACAAGGACTTCTCAAGAATTTACGCCAGCGTTTCATTCGCTAATTCTCGTTGATTGCTCATTTTCTCCAGAGTCTTTGCAACTTCTCCGTTGTAGTGCGGTTCTAGCTATTACATTATGTAGAACACTGCCATGCAGAGCCTCACCTTACCTATGTCCGATATTGATACGCAAGACTCTCTTTCAGACGACGCGATCGATGTGGCCCTCATGATGCGAGTCAAGACAGGTGATCATGCCGCATTTCAAGAGTTAGTCGAGCGACACCAAAACATGATTGTTGGTACAGTTGCTAAAATGCTTGGAAACGCATCAGATGCTCAAGATATTGCTCAACAAGTTTTCATTCGCCTCTGGAAATCAGCTCCACGTTACAAGCGAAAAGCAAAGTTCACCACCTTCCTCTTCACAATAACTCGTAACCTCGTTTTCAATGAGAGTAAAAAACACGCACGTCGGAAGACTCATTCATTAGAAGAACGGCAGGAAGAAAATTTTAGCCAAGTGGCTGAGGATTGTTCACGCAAACCAGATGCCGAAACTCTCCAATCTGAACTTCAGGCAGCTGTCGATGCTGCGATCAATTCTCTCCCAGAAAAACAGCGCATGGCTGTGATTCTTCGGCGGTATGAGAATATGCCCTATGAAGAGATTGCGGACGTTCTAAAAACTTCGGTTTCGGCGGTGAAGAGCCATTTATTCCGTGCCAGAACTGAACTACGAGAATCTCTAGGCCGTTACCTAGATGAATAATGTTGATGGCTACACCTCAAAGTGCTCAACACGACTAAAACCTAAAATAGGTGGCTCGAACTATTTTTTTAGACCTAAAGTTGGGTAGATATCTCGCAGGACAGAATTCCCAGTTGCATTCAGCGCTAGCGTTGTGAATTTTAGAGAGATGAAGCCATCACTTCTTGTACTCACTTTTTTACCTTTCGTCGCATCACTAGGCCAATCAGCACCACGCGCCACACTTCTCGTCAACAATCTCAACAAACCTGTCTACCTCAGTGCTCCGAAACACAGCAATGACTACCTGTATATTTTAGAGAAGGAAGGCGTAATCAAGCTCTATGAAAGGAAAAGTAAAAAATTACTCAAGAATACATTCCTCGACATCAGAGATAAAATTAAGATTCAGATGACAGAACAAGGTCTGTTGGGTATGGCCTTTTCACCCCATTTTGCCACCGACCATCGGTTTTACCTCTACTACACAGACAATAATGGTGACACCGTGGTTTCACGCTATAGCGTGAGTTCTAAAATCAAGGCGGACAAGTCCTCTGAGGAAATCCTTCTCACGCAGGCTCAAGACTTTAAAAATCATAATGGCGGGTGGATCGATTTCGGCCCTGATGGAATGCTCTACATAGGTCTCGGTGATGGGGGCAGAGCGAATGACACTAAGCAGCGTGCACAGGATCTAACAACGCTGTTGGGTAAGATCCTTAGAGTCGATGTATCGAGTGAGGAAGGGTATCAGGTTCCTGCTGATAACCCATTTTTCGAATCTGAAAGTGCACGGCCTGAAATACTTTCATACGGCCTTCGCAATCCTTGGAGATGCTCTTGGGTAGGTAAATCCCTAATCGTTGCAGACGTAGGTCAGAATGCTTGGGAAGAAGTCAATGTGGTAGAGAATAAGGACCTATTCAACGCTAACTTTGGCTGGCCTCAACGAGAAGGAACCCACAAAACTAGGAATCAAAAAGCTAAGAAAAAAAATCTAGGTAAACTTATCGAACCCGTTTACGAATATCAACATGATGGCAATGATACCGGTGGATTCAGTATCACCGGTGGTGCTATTTATAATGGCTCGGTTAAAGAACTCCAAGGGCGATATGTCTTTGCTGATTACGTCAAGCCCCACATTTGGAGCGCTAAAATAGCAGAGAACAAGTTCACTGATCTAAAACACCACAAAGCCGATTTTGCTCAAAACGGCAAAGAGATAAAGCAGGTGGCTTCATTTGCTTCAGATCCGCAAGGAGAAATGTACATTATCTCCCATCAAGGGCAGATTTATAAGATCACCGAGTAGTCTAAAAATCTCATTGACTTAGTTATCTAGGCTCACAGGCTGCCTAAAGCCAGCAATTCAAAAGTTCTCATAGTTCGCGTGTTCGATATTATCTGAAAATAGAGTCAGCAGAAACTTTGTTGGTCTAGCCAGACTTGCCAATCTATGGCGATCGATAGCATCAACAATCGTAGATCAAAGCACTAGATGTCTCTGCCTTGTGGCTATCGTACAATCTTCACTTCCCTTTCACTCGCAAGAACAGCTTTCCAGCCACCTTGTAGAACGTAAACTTCCGAGTGAAATCCTGTGTCGCTGATTTTCTTGGCAACTAATTCGCTGCTACCACAGGCATCAGTTGCGCAATAGACGACCAATTTCTGACCATTCACGCCAGACATGCCAATTTTCTCCATGTGCTCTGGGATGGCAATTTGATTGTCCACGTCGGTCTCTGGGATAAGAATAGCGCCCTCCAAGTGGCCTTTAGCAAACTCAGATTCATCGCGAGCATCTACCCAGAATACATCGCCATCCCATTCATCAAGCACAGTTGAAAGACACACATGGTTCTCATCTAACTCAGCTTGAATACATGGAACACTGCGGTCAGGAGGCCCCACAACGAAGTACATGGCAACAGCAATGCCAGCAGAAAGAATTATAAGCGCCAGAGTCTGGCTAATCCAACGAGCCATCGTTATTTCCTCTTAGGTTTAACTGTGGTGAATGTCTGCACCGTTTTGTAGCGAGGATTATCGCTATCTGTGGTGAGCCTAAGAGCGGCAAAAAGCACCTTCTCTGTCGACTTCGGAGTAATCGTCAGCTTGTACTCAAACCCTTCCTTTACAGTCTCCAACATATAATCGATTTGAGGGCTAGAGCATGAATGTTTGATGATTTTGATCGGGTCAGCATTATCGACCTTGATCGTGATAACCTTTGGTTTGAGTTCCTCTCCAATGTTCCAGAGCAAAGACTGTGGGAATGCGGCAATCAGATATGGAATGGTGACCTTGGTTGTGAGCATGATTGAAGGATTTTCTTCGGTGTCTCCTTTAGCCCAGACCACAATCTTCTTGTCGACAGTCCCTTTGAAATTACCGAGTTCAAAAATTGCTTTAAAAGCACCCTCTTCACCTGGAGCAAAACGGACTGGCCCATTTTTAGAAATCGGTGTTCCCCCCTTCAGTTGAGCCGACATGCAGGTGCAAGGAGCATCATAGCGCATCACGGTGACCTCTTCAGTCGAGAAGTTTTTAAACGGAAAGATAATCTCTACTTTTTTTGCATCGGCGGCTGCAGCTATAGATTTATCCTTTGTTTTAAAAGTAAGTTCACCGGCAGCCAAAGAGAGCTGAGTTAAAAGTAAACTCGTTAAAGTAATTAGCAATTTCATGTAATTACTGTAGGAGCTCGACTAGCTCAATAGCCAGCAAAAGTCTTCCACCGCGCCATTTCGGTCCAAATATGTAGAGTGGTTTTCCTTTTTCTAGTGTCGGCCCAGCTTTCATTATTTTCTTTCGGCTCTGCCAAAGCTCGAGATCTAACATCATCTTGCTTGATTGTGCTTTACCGCGCGGCTCAAAACTGAGCAAGAGTTCTTCAGATGGCTTGAGTGGTGTCAGCCAGTTTTCGTAACTCCGAAAGACTGGCTGGCGGTCCATGCCCAAAACTCGGTAATGTTTAAATGAGGTTTTACGGAGAGTTTTAAGTTTTTTCTCAACCTCAGTAGAGGGCTTTTTTAGCCCTTTAGCGGCAATACTAGGTTCTCCGTTGGTTGCAAAAATCACCTGCACCTGCATGCGACCTATCACCTCCTTCCCCAGGTCCGCAGCCGGCCCTAGGGTGGATAAAAGAATGCTGAGCACACAAATTATTCTGATAACCATAAATTTAGAAATAAAATGATTCACGTTTATCTTTGACCAACATGCGTGGGCTCACACCATGACTAGTATCACCAGAGACAATATCTAAGCTTTCTGGTATTTCATCTAATCCATCGAGCACAATGACTGTGGACTCACCGGAAATGATAACCTCAGAATGCACACCTGAGGCAGGAGTGTACACCTCATCTAGTACTGCAAAGGATTGCTCTATCGGTGTTTTTCCATGGTCAACACGAGTACCTAAATAGAAACATACTGCCATTCCCGCAGCTGCAGCGGGCGCAAAAAACCAGTTAATACGAGTCCATTGTGAAGCCGGTTTTGCAGCTGGGACTTTCTCGACCGATTCGACAGCATGATGCTTCACCCTCTCATTAAAGAAATCAGCATAAGGTGGTTCTTGCTCGGATGGGATCGACTTTGAAATTTCATCTCCGAGGGCATCCCAACCCATTTTCGCTTCCAGCTCCGCAGCGTTTTCTTCTGCCCAAGCTTCCATTTGCTTGAGCTCATTGCCTTCTAGCTCACCCTTGAGCCAGCTTTGAATGGTTGATTCGTCTGGAGTATTCATGGTTTCAATAGGGTTTGTAATTTTTTACGGGCATAGAAGAGACGGCTCATCACTGTGCCTTTAGAGCATTGCATGATGTCGGCTACCTCAGTGTACTCCATGCCTTGTACTTCTCTGAGTAAAATGGTTTCTCGGTGTTCATCGCTGAGCTGACTCAGAGCATTCTCGATTTCTTCTCTTCGCTCATTTTGAGCCAATTGCTCGTCAGGTCTAGCGGGAATCTTGGGGGCTGTGCGTGCGGTTGAATCAATTTTTGAAGAATCAAGCATATGATCATCCAGCTCACCTTCTGACTTAATCTTCTTTTTACGCATCCAATCATACACCACGTTGTGGCTGATACGAAAGAGCCAGGTTGAAAATTTCGCGCGATTCTCGAATTTTGGTAATGCCTTCCATGCTTTGACAAAGGCGTCCTGAGCTAAGTCCCAAGCATCTGCATCATTATGAATCATATTTACTATCATCGCGTAGATCTTTCCTCTGTGACGAGTGACCAGTCGGTCAAAGGCCTGGTAGTCTCCAGACTGAGCTCGCAAAACCAGTACTTGGTCAGTTGGTCCATCGCCACCATTCCCAGCTGAATCGCTTGCTACTTCGGCCATCAAAAAATTGGACGCAATCTGGCGTGAGATATTCATATTAATTTACCTCACTATGCTGCGCAGTTGACCTCACTCTGCCAAGTTCCTTTTTACAGTGCCACCTGACACCTCAAACAATGGCCACGGCTCCCATTCTCCGACCATCCATTCAACTGTGGTGGTGGTGATGAATTTCTGGGCTTCTACTGGCAGATAAGCCATCAAAGCATTGCGGCGGGCTGGGTCGAGCTCACCAAAAATGTCATCGAGTAGATACACTGGGGTTTTGCCCGCTTCAGCCTTTAGCGCGTCACCTTGAGCCAATTTGAGCGCCAAAGCTATCGTGCGCTGTTGCCCTTCACTGGCAAAATCCGCTGCGGGCATTCCATTGATAGTCAGCTTCATGTCATCACGATGTGGCCCAGCGAGAGTCTGCCGCTGTCGGCGCTCGCTCTCCGCAGTTGTCGCCAATGCCTCGCGCATTCCTCCATCGTTTCCTGGGTTGTATAGCACAGCTAATTGTTCATTGCTGCCGCTGATTTCTTTTTGCGCCGTATTGGCTAAAGGTTCGATCAGCTTCACAATCCGGTCGCGTACAGCGCTAATGTAGTCACCATGCTCGATCAAAATCTCTGCATATGCGTTGAGCTCCGCATCGCGTAAATCTCGGTCTTTTAAGAGCAAGTTCCGAGCCTTTAAAGCCCGACGGTATCGGCTTAGCGCCCGGCGGTAACCGAGATCTAACTGCGAGCAGATGAAGTCGAGATAACGACGACGACCACCAGCACTGCCACGGATGAGGTCAACATCTTCATTGCCCATCCAGACTATTAATCCACTCAGAGCTAAAAATGCATTTTGGGTAGCAAGTTCTTCGCTATCAATCTGCAGCTTGGCTGAGCCCCGTGAAAATCGCACAGATAAATCTCTTCCCCAACATTCACCTGCAATACCGAGACCTAGGGATTCGAACCTTACTAGAGGCCGCATCGTTTTTGCTCGTGGCGACTGTAAACGCACTAATACGCAGATCGCCTCGAGTATTGAGGTTTTGCCTTGAGCGTTATCACCAATGAAAATTCCGCCTCGTTCAGAGAACTCAAGCCCAAGTTGCTCAAAACAGCGAAATTCTAACAATCGGAGAGACTTAAGCATCTTAGGGCAGGATATCCTTCAAGACTGAATGTACTCTGTGTGGTTCAGTCAGTGTCATTCGGTACTAAGCTGGGTAGGCTGTAGAAATCTGATCAGCCCATTCCTTTGCCTTCTGCCCGTAGCTTTTTCCCATCTCTTTGTACATAATGCCGCGTGAGACGTTTATAGTGTCAGGAGCCGTACGCCCTTTGCCGGCCATATTCTCTAGATCGCCACCTTGCGCACCGAGTCCTGGAATGAGTAATGGGAAATCTTGAATGCGACTAAGAACGTCGCCGCTTGCATTAGTTAGGCCAACCACCATGCCAACATCACTCCTACGTTTTTCATCTTTTGCGCGTTGGCAAATATCCTGCACGAGTTCGAACACATATCGATCACCAACCATCTGGCGTTGGAAATCAGCACTCCCTAAATTGGATGTCACGGCCAGGATGTAGATTGCTTTGCCTTCCCAATCGAGGAATGGTTCCATCGTGTCATATCCGAGGAAGGGATTGAGAGTCACAGCATCCACATTCCAATTTTCAAAGTAAGAACGTGCATAGTACTTCTGAGTCTCGCCAATATCCGAGCGTTTAGCATCGAGTATGATTGGCACCTCTGTGGGCATTTGGCCTAACATCTCTTCTAAAATTTCAAGGCCTTGGATCCCCATAGCTTCGAAGTAAGCCATATTGGGCTTGAATGCAGCTGCATGCTCCCAGGTCTCGCCGACCACACGCTTGAGTACTTCTGGAATGGCTTGAATACCGCCTGAGTCATCCGGTCTTGGGTCAAGCCCCACACAAAGTCGGGAGCCTGTAGTTGTGATTCGTTTTGCAAGTTTCTCTGCGTAGCGCATAGCGGCAGTCTTGGTCGAACCTCTCAAAGATACAAGAATATTTCCAGAAGCATGCGGCCCAATTACCCACCTAATCAATCGCGCTTCAGTGAACTGGTTTAAAATAAAAATTCACTTGAGAGTTCCTAAAATTGGTTAGAAAGTAGGGCATGCATGAGACATCGGAACAGATCCGCAATTTCCTCCAATTCATCACTTTGCAGTTTATCGGTCACCCCGATGAAGCGCAATTGATGGTATCTGAAGTTTCGCAAGACCACATCCGCTTCCGCCTCGTTCTGAATCGTTCAGATGTCGCTATTCTTATTGGCCGCAACGGCTTTACCGCAAGTGCCATCCGCAATGTTCTGAAAGCTGCTGCCATTCGCGATGGAATCATGGCCACTCTACAAATCGTCTCAACTGAAGAAGAAAAGCAGCGCCTCGCCGCTATCGAGGCTGGTGAAATCATTGATGTAGGTTACGAGGAAGAAGCCAACGATGAGACAGACGACGAACACCTCGAAGAGGTATAGACTCTTCATCAAGTAATTTATAAAGAATAACTTACAACATACTAATAGAATGCTGCTTCAGTAAACGGTGATAGAATCACTCTTATTGCCGTTAAATTATTCTTTATTCATTTCTACGAGAGAATGTCCATCGCTCTCCTGTAAGCCGGATTCTGTCTAAGCTACCGAAGTGGCTCTGTGTGATCATTTATCTTCTGGCCGAAGCCAGACGCAGCCGAAGCTGTCGTGCGACTAATACCCAAGAATTCTAGTCGGGCGGGCACCCTTCCTCTGTTATGTCTTGCACCACGCGGGGTTTACCTTGCCCCAATAGTTACCTATTGAGCGGTGGTCTCTTACACCCCCCTTTCACCCTTACGTGTGATCCGTAGACTCATCGGCGGTTTACTCTCTGCTGCACTGTCCGTCTACTGAGCTTACACTCAGCATCCCTCGTTCTTCACGAGGCGCGTTGCCCTATGGTGTCCGGACTTTCCTCCATTACCTACCCAAGGGTAGTAACAGCGATCACCCGGAGAGCGATGGATATGCAAACTAGGAGGATTTCCCCCAAGAGCAAGTAAAATGAGCAGCTTATCATGATGAAAAATTCTTCTTGAGGCTCAGTGTCACGCTCGGAGCATAAAGGAGTCCAAAGCCTGAAGGTCATAGCTTATGCTAGCGAAGTCTGATAACTTCGAGATATGGAGGCGCGACCACTCGCTCAGCACCAACTTTTGACCTTCCGATTTTCGGTAGACAAAGCAACCTTACGATATCCAAGCCGTTAGAATCATCGGCAGCACTAGGCTAAATCAACACAAAAAAAAGAGCGTCGCTTTCGCTGACGCTCTTTTTGCACATCTAGGAATATCCGACGATTACATTTCGTATCCCCGTCCGGTCTTGCCTTCGAACCAGTTGATGTAGGCTACATTGACTGTCGCCATACCGCCCGGTGTTGGGTAGTCGCCAGTGAAGTACCAATCGCCACATGGCCCCTTAATCGAAGCGTGCAGGTTCTCGATTGTTTGAAAAATAATTTCCACTTCACCATCCCACTCGACACCTTCTGGGTAAACTAGCTTGCTTACTTCGGCTGATATTTCTTCTGTGGTGAAGCCCTTATAGAGTCGCTTCACTTGATTGGTGCGCTCAGCTGCTGGCTTCTTAAGCTCAGCAATACAAGCCTCGTGAATCTCCTTAAAGATGGCCTCGTTATCATTCTTCCTGTGGAGGGAAACAGTCGCGTTGAAAGCAATGAACTTTCCTAGCTCGGACATATCTATACCGTAGCAATCTGGGTAACGAATCTGCGGAGCTGTGGAACAAATAACAATCTTTCGTGGGTTCGTGCGTGAAAGGATTTTAAGGATAGATTTCTTTAGAGTTGTACCTCGAACGATTGAGTCATCTAACATCACTAGCACGTCATCAGGTTTCACCACATCGTAAGCAATATCGTAAACGTGAGAAACGAGCTGTGCCCTGCCCTTCTCCTGAGAAATGAAGGTTCGCATCTTGATGTCCTTCTGCGTCACTTTCTCAGCTTTCGGCCAGTTCTTAAGGATCACATCATCGAGCATTTGAGCATCGAGTGTGCCATTTTCGAGAGCCTCAGCTAATTCCGAGCGCACCTCTTGGCGACGGAATAGACGGAGCCCATCCATCAAACCATAGTAGGCAGTTTCGGCCGTGTTAGGAATGAATGAAAATACCGCTTTATCGAAGTTTCCATCCATCGTTTGCACCACCTGATCAACCAGTGCTGCCCCCATCGCTTTACGCTCACGGTAGATCGATGGATCGTTACCGCGTGAGAAATAGATACGCTCGAAAGAACATGGCTTGTACTCTTCCATTTGATGGAACCGCTGAGTACTGATGTCACCATTGTGAGTGACGATCGTGCAAGCTCCTGGATCGAGCTCTTTCACATCTTCTTTTGATGCCTCAAAAACTGTCATCAATGGAACTCGCTCGGATGAGAATGCTATCACTTCATCATCGATATAGTAACTACACGGACGAATACCACGCGGATCGCGCATCACAAACATGTCACCATTTCCAACAGCTCCACAGATAGCGTAACCGCCATCCCACGCTTGTGCTGACTCGGAGATCACACCATGAAGGTCCATACGCTCAGAAATATGTTTAGGGATTTCTTTACCATCCATCCCTTGATCACGAAGCTCGTGGTAAAGGTTGGTGTGTGCCTCATCTAAGTGGAAGCCAATTTCCTCAAGAACTGTTTGCGTGTCAGTGCCGAATACGGGGTGCTGACCGCGATCAATCATTTTGCGGTTGAGTTCGCCAGCATTGGTCATGTTGAAGTTGCCTTGCACCATCAGTGTACGGGTTGGCCAGTTACTGCGACGAAGGTAAGGGTGACATGAACTAGAATCAAATCGACCAGACGTGCCGTAACGCAGGTGCCCCATAAGGATTTCACCAGAAAAGTCGTAATTAGTCTTAAAGCTCTCGGCACTCTTAGGGTCAATGATCCCTTTACGAGTGAGTTTGTTGAAGCTCTTTATCTCCTTATTGAAGATGTGGGACAACGAATCATTTTCGACACTACGTCGACGATTGATATATTGCTGACCAAGGGGCATATTGAGCTTACAAGAGCCAATACCGATACCATCTTGTCCGCGGTTGCGTTGCTTCTCCATCAAAAGAAAAAGCTTATTCAAGCCCCAGAGTGGTGTGCCATACTTTTCGATATAGTAGCTAATTGGCTTACGAAGTCGAACGACGGCGATACCGCATTCGTGGTGTAGAGGATCACTCATAAAAGTGTTGTGATAGTGTGTTCGGTTAAGAATAAAACACCCAGGAAATTGCCGTTCCCTGGGTGAGTTTTGAGATTTTAAAGAATGACTAAGCTGATTGCTCGATGACGCGCACGCCTTCTTGCTCAACAATTTTGCCAATCACTGTGCCACTAGGGCCAGCAGCAAGAATCTTATCAGTATCTTCTGGAGAAACAATGGCTACCCAGCCGATACCCATGTTGAAGGTGTGGAACTTGTCCTCAGCATCAACAAATTCAAAGAGTTTGCGCATTGGCTTATTGTCCCAGAAAGGAATCTCAAGGTCAGCTCCAACACCATTGAAGATACGTTCGATGTTTTCAGGAAGTCCGCCACCTGTAATGTGTGCGTAGGCCTTTGGTGTGACTCCAGCTTTACGCACGTCTGCAACAACATCGTGGTAAAGTCGTGTTGGGGCAAGAAGTTCAGTCAACTCTTCCTCAGAGAAAATGTCTGGATTCTGTGCGATCACACGACGGATGAGTGACCACCCGTTTGCGTGTGGGCCATCAGATTTGTAGCCGACAAGTACGTCGCCTACTTTGATCTGTGTAGGATCGATGAGATTAGGTTTCTCACATGCTCCGATACAGAATCCTGCGAGTTCGACAACCTCTTCAGGGACGATGCCTGGCATTTCAGCTGTCTCACCACCAGCGAGGATACAGCCACATGACTCAAGGTAGTCACACATCCCTGCGATAAGCTCAGTAATCATCGCTTTATCCAATGCTGCGATACCGATGTAATCGAGGAACATGAGTGGGTCACCACCTGTAGTGATGATGTCATTCACACTCATTGCTACCAGATCTTTACCAGCAATACCGTATTCCTTCTTTTCAAGAAGGATATCGATCTTGGTGCCAACTCCGTCACAACCTGTAACGATGACTGGTTGATTGTAATCACTGAGATCAAAACAAGCGGCGAAAAGACCGAATGCTCCGTGAAGTTTACGTTGCTGCTGCGTGCGGCGAACGTGTGTCCCAATGTCGCCAACGATGGCTGCTGCCTCGCGTGTGTCGACTCCTGATTCTTTGTAGGTGAGTTTGCCTGACATGATAGGGCTTTGTTGTAACACTGAACCTGCATCTGGCAAGCCCTTTGCTTGAGAAGAATAGAGAATTTTCAATCCCTGCTTAAACGGTCAATTAATGCAAGATCCCTAAATGCTGAAACCACAGTAAAACCATATGTATTTCCCTAAAGCTAGTTCCTACCTCTACGGACTTCAATAACACAGCTACCTATCATCAATGGGAAGAAGCACTGGGTTCTGGGCTGGATGGGCATGGAAAGTAATTTGCGAATCCACTGGAGTCAGTCCATGTTTATCGTTGTACACCTCGGCTCGAGTACCACAACGTAGATGACCGGGTGTCACCAATTGGTATTTTGCCTGCTAACTGCACAAACGCGACCCATAGCTCTCCATCCACTGCGTCAAGCCAAGTTTACCAGCCTGCGGTTTGCTCCCAAAATTCCATAGGCTCGTTCGGTTGCTGTGCCTCTTCGTCATATTGCCAGTTCATCTTTGGTGAACCTTCTAGCATCAGAGCTTCGTAGCCCCCTCTCGCTACTGTGTGTGTGTAAAGGACGCGACTTATCGTAGTCCCTCACTTCCTTACCTGGTTGTTCAAGCATACTGTTTGGGCCACTAGCTAAATCCATAGTAACAATTTTAGGCTTATGGGATCTATGCCCAGCACGCTTAGCAAAAGCTGCCTCTCCATTAAATCTATTGAGTTGATAACCGTGCAAGCAAATGAGCGCGTCTGCTTATCGCGAATAGCGACATCATGGTCACTGAGCTGCGCGCGGAGTTTGTCTTTTCTATACTCAAAGTCCACTGACCTCACGACATTTCCAGTCTAACTCAATTACAGCTTCTTGATTAGCCAGCAAAACTCGGACTAATTTCCTACTTTGAGTCATGCCGTTCAAAACTCCAGCGATATAATTCTGCCAGCCTGCAGTATCTGTCGCCACATCACCTTGCAGACCTTTAAATCACTGAAAAGACAGACATCTCCAGCCCTCGCTTTCACAAAGATACCGGCCAGTTTTAAATGACACATCCACGGCAAAGACATAGTCGTCACAAGCTACTTTGTTATACAGGGTAAAACATGCGTGCGCAAATTTCGTCCCAGATTCTAGACACAAAATGCGTTAGCTGATCACTCAGCTAACGCATTGAAAGTCGTACTCGAGGAATCTCTAGAGCATTTTCACTAATACCTAGTGACGAAAGTGGCGGTGACCAGTGAAGATCATTGCAATGCCTGCAGCATCAGCAGCGGCAATTACCTCCTCATCACGGATAGAACCTCCAGGCTGAATGCAAGCAGTGGCACCAGCTTTGATAGCGGCTTCTAGTCCATCTGCAAATGGAAGCATCGCATCGGAAGCCATCACTGAACCTTCTAGAGAGAGCCCAGCCTCTGCAGCCTTCCAAACAGCAATCCGTGAAGAATCCACACGGCTCATTTGTCCAGCGCCCACACCGAGTGTGCGATCAGACTTACCGTAAACAATAGCGTTAGACTTAACGTGCTTCACCACTCTCCAAGCGAAACGCATTGCACGCATTTCCTCTTCAGATGGTGGACGCTTCGTCACGACACGCTCTTCGAGATTATCAAGTCCGAGCACTGTGTGGTCGCGGTCCACAACCATAAGTCCACCTGGTGATGAACGGATGAGAGGCTCTTTTTTAGCTACAGTGTAGGCCTCGATGTTCATCTTGATGAGACGGAGGTTTTTCTTTTTCTGGAGAATTGCCCGCGCCTCTGTTTCGAAATCAGGAGCAATAATAACGTCAGTGAAGATAGTAGAGATCACACGAGCAAGGCTCTCAGTAAGTGAACGGTTCACTACAATAACTCCACCAAATGGAGCCTGAGTGTCGGTCTCGAACGCACGCTGCCAAGCCACGCGGAGATCATCATCATCCTGTCCAACACCACACGGATTAGTGTGCTTAAGGATACCCACTGTTGGACGAGCGAAATCAAAAATAAGATCCGCTGCAGCTTCGATGTCTAGCACGTTAGTGTAACTCAATGCCTTACCTTGAAGTTGAGTGAAGCTATCGCTAAAGTTTCCATAAAGACTAGCTTTCTGGTGCGGGTTGTCACCGTAACGAAGTTCGTGATCTAGTGGGAGTGTCATGCTGAATGATGAGCGAGTGCCCTCTGCAGCCTGGCTTAGGTAGTTAGTGATCGCTCCGTCATATGCAGAAGTGCGGAGAAATACCTTAACTGAAAGTTCTTCGCGAAGCTTGAAAGTTGTGTCTCCGTCGTGGTCAGCCATCTCAGCCAATACGCGATCGTAATCAACTGTGTCAGTAACCACTGTCACACTCTTGTAGTTCTTGGCGGCAGAACGAAGCATAGAAGGCCCACCGATATCGATATTCTCGATTGCTTCTTCAAGTGTCACACCTTCACGGGCGATTGTCTGCTCGAATGGATAGAGGTTCACGACGACAATGTCGATTGGCGGAATATCGTGCTCCTTTGCCTGAGAAAGATGACGATCATCATCACGCTTATGTAGAAGACCACCGTGCACCTTAGGATGCAGTGTCTTGACGCGACCTTCGAAAAGCTCAGGTGCGCCAGTAAATGAAGAAACATCGATCACTGGGAGACCAGCGTCACGAAGAGCAGCAGCAGTGCCGCCTGTTGAAAGGAGCTCGACTCCAAATTCGTGAAGACCTTTCGCGAATTCGACCAAGCCGGTCTTATCAGAAACTGAGAGTAGCGCGCGTTGAATTGCCATAATTTTGATATTTATTTGCTCGTACCGCTGTTAGGAGTGGTAGCGAGGCACGTCTCGTACCTCAGCCACCTCTACTCCACAAGACCAATGTTTGCTGCATCCAGCAATTCTCCGCAACCAGTACCACCAAGTCATTACTAGATCGCAACCACAACGAATTTCTTATGGAGACAATATGCGCCACCATACTCACTAGATCCCTCAGGTAGATTAAGGAACTCAGTGAATCTATGACTGAAATCTAATCTACCGCACCGCCGCCTTCTCGTGCTAATGACATGCTAGCAGGACGCAAATGTGAGCGACTTTTGATTCATTCTTAGTCCGCCACCTTGATAGCATACAACGGCACATGCACTACCCCACTTTTCACTTATGGATAATTTCAATATTGTGCCAATTCCTAAATTTCATGCTACCCCTAGGATTACTAACTCTGACCAATAGAGTTGGATCAAAGCTGGCTAGTCTCGCAATAATTTGCGTGAAAACCTGACATAAACATGCCACCCAATAACTTAAAAGTGCGCAAGATACTCACGCACCCCAAAATAGTATTGATTCTTGGTGTCGGCTGCTCAGTAGACGGAGTGCATCACATCTATAAAAGTTTGACTGGTGACTAGCTACCTTTCCTCACCCTTATTACAATAGACTGTGGTGCTGCCCCATAGAAAAATACCACCAGCGTATCGATCGTGAACCTGGT
>NZ_JBDOPO010000010.1:0-4423 GCF_039830215.1 Rubritalea sp.
GCAAATAATGGAGTAGTCTCGCCCAAGAACTACGACCAATCGACGGCTGCCGAGGCATGGATCGATCAGATAAAGTTCATCGAGTAAACGGATGATGCGGAGATCTTCCACGCTCAGTCTTACAAGTTTATAGCTAGAAGAAGATCTGCTAACACTGAGTAACTTGCACTGCTTTGTGACACTTAATGTGGGATGCTTTTTGTCTACCAACTCGATGCGATCCCTCACAGTCCGAGCTGTTTTGACTTTTTTGTTAAAAAATCAATCTCGACTGCCTGCTGTCCGATCTTGGCATGCAACTGAGCTTTCTCACGTTCATATTGCTCTTCAGGAGACTTCTTTCGGCCAGAGCTGAATATCTCAGGCATCGTTTCCGTCATTGCCTTCTTCCAATCTGAAACTTGAACAGAGTGGATTTCATATTCTTTGGCGATCTGTTGAATCGTCTTTTCTCCCTTGAGCGCTTCTAGAGCCACTCGTGCTTTGAACTCGGGTTCGTGTCTTTTACGTTTTGCTTTGATTTTGTTGTTTTTAGGTTCGCGGTTTGCACCGCTCCCCTCCATCAAAATCATGGCTTAACTACTTGTCCGAATTTCGGGGTTCAGCTCAATTCAAGAGGTTCTGAATGAATTGCTTATGGTGTTTCATGTGGGGGTAAATTAACTACTTAGGTGTATTTACTTAATTCATTATGGACTGTGAATGTTCGGGGGTGATGCACCTGGAAATCTATAGAGGAGTGATGAAATAGCAATCCTCACAGCCTATTTGATCAGCGTCTTCCAAGCCTATTGTGGTGGTTTAGTTTCTCAGGATTCTCGCGCTTGGCAAAGTGGCGTACCGTGAGGGCTATTGTTTTGCTCAGGTCCCGAAGCCAATGGTTGAAAGTTGCTAATACGTCTTCTGAGTTTTTCATGTCGTCAGTCACTCGTTGTCGCCGAAAATTAGATATATTTGAGTCAATCAAGTGAGCAGCTTCAGCATTTTCACTTCTAGGAGAATTGGGGTTTTGTGCAGCAACAACAAAATACATGCTAAACGATGACAATGTACTAAGGTCGTGGCCCATTACTCGGTAGTAACCAGGTGTCAAAGGCTCATAGATTTGAGCCAAACATTCATAGGCTGAGTAGATGTGTTCCCATTGCTGTTTCAGCGATAGATTCTCATCATTGAGCTTATCTATACTGGGCTCTAGGTGTTGCCAGATAAACTCACCGAGTGGGTCTTCCATGCAAACTTCTTTAATCTTTTTGGCTGCCTGAGTCACCGTAAGTGGTGTCTTGGATTTCTGTGTCATATGGGGGTCGAGGGCGGATTGTCGTTACACTGCAGTGATTTCAAAGTTTGGTTCTGAATGAATCACTTCTAAAATCTTCTCAAAGCGCGAATCTGTAGATTTGATGTCTAGAGTAGTGCGCAAAAATTCTTCCATTACCCAATAGATTTCCGATTCAATCTTAAGTGGCAGGCATCCATCATGCCACTCGAGTTGGATTTTCTCTGAGTGGAGTGGAATGCGGAAGAAAGCCTTCGGTGCATGTCGATACTCAGTCTGTTCTGATGCTATCAGATTGAGCTTATTTATGGTGCTTGGTTGTGGATGGTCAGGTTTCATGTGGGAGTGTGTAAATTTCTTATGAGGTGAGGACGAAAGACCTACTCCAAGGTCGAGTAATGGCAAATCTTGTAAGATAGAAATCTAAGTAGAATGGGGAGGTGTTGAGCTTAGATTAAGCTGCTACTCATGGTCTGCGCAGAAATGTGGTGATGGAGGATATGAAAGAGCAATACACGTGGATCCTCTAACTGATATTGGTCTAGCTCAGGTATAATACCTGGAGGGAATTGGGATACTTGGTTGTGAGCGCCGATTTCACATTTGGTGAAAATGGTAGCTTGCTGGTTTAAGTGCAGGTAGAGGGTGTCTTCCAGGCTGGAAATCTTGAGCGATATATCACCTTGGTCTTGTGGCGACTTTTCAAGATCTGGGCCAGAGTTTTTGGTCCAACTGAAATGCAGTACCGCTTCATTGTATGCACTAAGTTCATGGTGGCTAAAGCGGATGACAGTTTTAGTGCCGTCGTCGTGGTCGAATGTTTGGACGGCCTTGACTGTGCCGTACCCAACAATTGCGGCAATCTGATTGATAAAGTTGTCCTGAAAAATCTCCTCTTGAGTCGGTGCTTTGTAGCCAGGTGGGGGAGTTTGGCTGATGAGTTGTGAGATGTGCTTCAAGTTGAGGTGTGGGATTATTTTCCATAGTATTGCTGGGGGGACTATTGCGTAGCTCCAGTGGGCTATCTTCTGGGCCAGCCCTTGATGTTAGGAAGTGGTGTATCCAGACCCATCTTAGCGTTGGCTTCGATCTCTAGCGGGTTGGTTTCCCAGAGGCTAGCAAATGCAGGAAGTGACCTATGCTTTAGAAAATGGGAGATGTAGCCGCTGCCGTAATGCCATCCGAGCATGAGTGCGACCCCTATTGGGGTGTAACGCTTCAGCTGTTGGATATGTGCGAGTTCGTGGCGGAGGACTTGCTCATTACCCGCTACTCTAGGGGTCATAAAAATGACACCAGGCAATGCGAGAGCAAGGCCACCGAGGTGGAGGCTCTCAACATAACGTACGGTGACAGGTTTGAGGAGAATGTATAACCAGAGCACTAAGTTGATGAGGGCAACGATGGCTAGGTCGATAAGTAGTAATGTGGACATGATTGGGTATGTGTGTAGATTGCAGGTAAGGTGGCTGCGCATCTGTGATGGCAGCCTGAGATGTTATTAGTATTCGAGCTTATATTTAGTCTAGTTTGAGCCATTTGACATTGCCGTATCCGGACCATTGATGTTCACTGATTTCTTCAAAGAGCGTGGCGATAATTTCCTGGTCTTCAACTTCTTGTAGGAATTGATTAAGTTCAGGGAAATACAGCTCGGCGTAGGATTGCAGTTCGCTGCGTCCTCCAAGGTGAAATGGCATTCCATGGCGGGAGAAATGATCAAGCCGACCAGTATCTGAGCCACTATTATTGACGATGTAGTATTCGACATTAAATGTGCTTAGCGTTTGTTGGAGCCAAACTCCACGGCTGCTTCCACCTCCGCCGAGGCCGCCACCATAGCGAATATGAAGAATGTGGCTGAGTTGCGCTTGATGTTTCAGGAGCACTTTTGCGCAGAATGCCGTGTTCTCTACAAATGCGTAGATGAGTGGAGCGTGGGAGGTTGTATTGCCACGTTTGATCTCTAGCTGCATGAAAAACACCTTGTCATTACTGTCGTTACCTTCCGGGAAGGAGATTAAATTCGGATTGCGCGGTAAGACGCAATCTGGGAGTTGTTCCACCCCTACGATCTTGATCGTGGTGTTTCCTTGTTCATGTAGGACCGTACCTACCTCAAATTGCAGACTATTCCCCCAATTGTAGTAGTCTGTGTGGAGGAAGATGTGGTGCTTGAAAAACTCCGGATCTAGATCGGGTCTACGAAAGTGCCTGGGCTGATCAGTATCTGTATTTTCTCGAGCCTGCCTGCATTCGGGCCTTGATAGCCAATCTAGGGTTTTGTCTGCATCTTCGATATAGAGATAGCTGACGTCATTGAAGTCGGAGCCGGCGGATGGGTACCATGCAATGCGTGGCGTGACGCCATTCCATTGTGATAACCATTGTTTAAAAATGCCGTCATTTTGGCCGTTGAGTGATTCTAATAGTGCGTATGACATAGTAATTTTGTATGAGTGAAAGGTGAAAAGGTAGTTGCTTAGTTCTAGGGGATCAGACCTTGATCGTTTTATGGTCAGCTTCTGAATAGCGATAATAGATTTCTTCCACGACCGAGCTAGTGAACCCTTCGACTGCTTGGTCGAAGATGTTGGGTCGTAAAGATCCCATGAATTCAAAGATGATTTTGCTCGCTTTGATTGTTGACTCGTTGGCTACAAGGAAGTCTTTGATGTGTTTGACGGCCAGTAGCTTTTGAGCTGGGTCTTCGGTGCGTGTGTAGCATTTGGGGATCGCTGATATATTTGCTTCAGGCAACAATGTGCCAGCTTCATCGAGTAGATTAACTTGATCTGCAAATTGCTTCACCCTCTCGGTGCTAATATTCTTATCTCTGGCAAAAGTATGAAGTACCGAGAAACCAACATGGGCATCGGTGAGTATATGGTAGCTGTGGTCATTGGTAATTTCTGAGATTTCTACTGGTAGATTGGGTCAGTGGATGATGAGTATGGTTATAAGTGGTTTATTCGGTTGATTTTGAGAGAGATACGGGATCTGGGTTGGGATGATTTCTTTTGTTAGAAGTTGAATTCTTTGGACGATTTTTTCCAATTGATAGTGGATACTGCGCGAGAGAGTTCTTCGAAGAGAGTGTGATCTAATTGGTGAGAAAAGGTGACCAGTGTGCATGCGCTGAAA
>NZ_JBDOPO010000093.1:0-19770 GCF_039830215.1 Rubritalea sp.
ACGTGCGTCTTGAAGTTTCATAGCTTATATTTAGCAGAAATAATGCCAACTGGTTTTCCGCCTGATTAATAAGCTATCGAAAAGTTACGAACTCAGTCTGAGTTCCCATGGCCTTCGTGCTCTAAGCCGCACGACGAACGAATAAATCCTAAGGCAATCATCATAAGACACTCTGCGATGGCTATGCTGACCATGAATGACCCAGGAACTATAGGCAACGGGTCTATTTTCTAGATAAAAAGCTTCGTCATTTTCATAGCTCTCGTTATGCTGCAGGGGTGCTCCAGATAGTTTTCAATGAAATTAGTGCCGCTGAGATTTCTCAGCTGGAAACGCTCGACCAACTCGACTTATTAGACGCCTTTCGTGTGACTGAAGAGAAGTTGACGAACCTTGACGGTGGCGAGTACGCTAAGTTTGAGCGCGACGGTAAGGTGCTCTATCGCTTCCGCACCAAGGAATATAGAATCTATTTTGGATTGAAGGATGAGAATGTCATTGTTCATCGCGTGTTGCACAAAAACACCTTCTCGGATTTCCTTTTCCGTTCCAAAATGCCCGTCAGCGAAGACGAGGCCTTGAATAGCTCAAAGCACTTCTGGAAGCTCATCGACGAAGGCCGAAACGCGCGCCAGCTGTAAAAGTGTTAAGAGAAGAGGATGCTTCCTACGAGGTCACTCACATGTTGAGGATTGTTGGGGCTCATAGCTATGGTGACTGCTAGTTCTCTGCTGAGTTTACTGTGCGTATCTATTCTCCTTAGTTCAGGTTTTCGGTGGATTCTGATTTGATGTGATGCTGGAAAAGAATTGGGGATCAAAAGTGATGGGGAGATCTTAGATCTCTAGCATGCTGAGACACCTCTAATATGCATCGTGCCAATTAGCTGGCTGGGAAGGTTCTCCAAGCCGTCCTAATCAACAGAGCCAAGAGAGCTCTGCGATTTTTCAGCATCTACGTGGGTATAATGGATCAAGCTAGCTGGTCGTCTCGGAGATCTGCCCCTGCCAATGTTTATTAAGGAGATCCTTCCTCAGGGCTGATTCGCATGCGCTGAGTGGCGAAGGGGATGTTGGCTTCGTTGAGGTGTTGGATCAGATTACGTAAAACCTGTGAGCGGACGCGTGTTCTGTTACGCACGTCTTCGATGAAGTAGCGACCTTCCACTAGCACACCTGAGAGTTGGTGTCCACGGTCGTCGTCCCATACGCCGCGCACGACAATGTCTGCGGTGTTCGCGATGACGGTGGGGGTGGAGTTGATCGCGGCTTTGGCGACGCGCTCGACGTGATCGAGGTCGGCATTGTAGTTGACTTGAAAGCGGACGCGAACCCGAACAGGCTTATCGAGGTAGGAGAAATTGGTGATGACGGAATTGGCGAGTACCGAGTTGGGATAATCGAGGATGATGCCGTCTGAGTTACGGATCTGTGTCCGGCGGAGGCCAATTTCTGTCACGTCTCCCCAGCCTCCCCAATGTTTTCCTGGGCGTTCGATCTTGATGCGATCACCAATGCGGATCGGTCGGTCGGCGATGAGGAAAATGCCAGAGAGAATATCCGAGAGTGTTTCTTTGGCAGCGAGGCCGATGGCGATACCTGCAATACCTGCACTTGCAAGGAAAGGGGTGATGGCTATGCCGTGGTTCTGCAGCAGCAGAAGGAAGAGGGCAAAGGTGAGAACGATTACGTGGAACCGCTTGATAAAGTAGACTAGGCGATCGTCTAGGTCATTGGTGGTGGCATCACTGATCTTCTCCAGAGCTCTTAGAACAAAGAGTTTGAAGACGAGGTGCGCAAAAATTCCGGCAACAATAATTGCGCCGGAACGATACCAAACATTGATAGATTCCCATGACTCAGGCATGGGCAGGAATATAGTTAGACCACACTCATTAGGTCGAGCACATTGTATACCCAGTAGCCTGCTGTGAAGATAAGGGTGACAAGAAACAATAGAATGCAGATAGAGATCGTTTTACGCGCCATCATGATACTTAGAATGTGAGTGTTAATATGGTAAGAGAAAAGGAAAAAAGCCCCGCTCGGTATGAGCGGGACCTTAAAAAGTAGGTGGTCGATTAAGATCCGATGGAGAATCGCTCGTAACGCACCAGTGTAATTGTGTCACCGAGTTCCTTAGCCTTAGCTTCGAGAAGCTGAGTGATGCTGAGGTCTGGGTTCTTAACGAAGGATTGCTCGAGGAGGCACTGCTCACCGTAGAACTTGTTGATCTTACCCTTAAGGATATTGTCGATGATGTTCGCTGGCTTGCCTGCTGCTTCGAGTTGCTTGCGGTTGATCTCGTTTTCTTCTTCAACTACTGAACCGTCGATGTCGTTACGGGAAAGACCAGCTGGATTAGCAGCTGCAACGTGGAGAGTGATGTCCTTGAGGAGTTCCTGGAACTCAGGAGTCTCTGTAGTTGCTGCGTTTCCTGTGGCTACCTCGATGAGAACACCAACCTTGCCACCCATGTGGATGTAGGATGCTGCTGCACCTGCAGGTACTGTGAAGCGTGTGAGGTTAGAGATCTTGATCACTTCACCGAGCTCTGAGAACTTGGCGCCGAGAACGTTTTCGATTGTGCCTTCACCGAATGGTACGGAGAGTGCTGAAGTCGCGTCAGATGCGTCGCTGTTAGCGATTGCTTCGATCATCTCACCGACGAATGATTGGAATGCTTCGTTCTTAGATACGAAGTCAGTCTCACAGTTAACTTCTGCGAGGATACCTGTTTTGCCACATGAGGAAACGAATGCAGCAACGATGCCTTCACCAGTTTCGCGGTCTGCACGGTCGGAGCGCTTAGCTTCGCCTTTTTCGCGGAGGAGCTTTGCCGCTGCTTCGAGGTCGCCGTTAGTTTCTGTGAGAGCCTTCTTACAAGCCATCATGCCTGCGGATGTGAGCTTGCGGAGTTCTTGAACTGCGGATGCTGTAATAGCCATAATCTTTTAAATTCTAGATAAATTGAGTGAAAAAAATACTGCGAAGCCTAAACTCCGCAGTGAAAGTGGTGCTTTATAGCTTATTCAGCTTTAGCTGCTGCGTCGTCGCTTTTAGCTTCTACAGCGTCGTTCTTAGCGCCTACAACGATTGAATCGACGAGGTTCTGGAGTAGGATGCGGATAGAGCGAATTGCGTCGTCGTTGCCTGGGATTGGGTAGTCGATCACACCTGGGTCAGCATTCGTATCAACGATAGCAATCACTGGGATGTTGAGGCGACGAGCTTCAGCCACTGCGATTGTTTCGCGAGCTGAGTCAACAATCACGATTGCGTCAGGAAGTTTCTCCATGTCGCGGACACCGTCAAGGTTGCGGAAGAGCTTACCTTTTTCACGGGAAAGAGCAGCGAGTTCCTTCTTAGACATTGCTTTGAATTCAGGCTGCTTCTCGATGTTCTCAAGGTACTTGAGGCGCTCAACAGAACGACGGATCGTCGTAAGGTTAGTGAGTGTGCCACCCAACCAACGGTGGTTAACGTAAAACTGACCAGCTGCTTCAGCTGCTTCTTTAACCGCGTCTTGAGCTTGGCGCTTACAACCAACGAAGAGGATTTTCTTGCCTTTACCAGCGATGTCTGTGAGGTATGCAGAAGCTTTATCAAGGTTCTGTACAGTCTTCTCCAGGTCGATGATGTAAATGCCGCCTTTGTCCTTCATGAGGTAAGGTTTCATTTTTGGATTCCACTTGCGAGTCTGGTGTCCGTAATGAACGCCAGCGTCTACCATTTCTTTAATGAGTTCGTTGATCATAATTGTGTTGCAGCCCTTGATTCAGGGTGGCTTTTGTTTTTGGAAACTCCGTCGCTATAAGGTCCTCTCCACCTAGTTTCTCATTGTTTTGCGACGGCGAGAGTTGGAGCGCGCGTGTGGTAACAGTAAAAGTGAGATTTGGCAAGAATTTGTTCGCTACTTTCTGAGGGTGATTTTATGATGACTAACTCCTTATGGCTAGGTTGGTTTAGTTCATCCGTCCTAAGTTTAACTAAATCTAATGTGTCCTGCTTAATTGAGTGTTTTATAGAGGTGGAATGTGTGCTTGTAAAAGTATCTATTCTTGCCAGTAAGAGGAAAGCTGGGATAGATAGTGGCTGTGGGGCAATCGATGTTAGTTTTGGAAGCTTTAGCCCCGGTGGTTCTTATCATCGGGGTGGGGTGCTTATTGAGAAAGTTTGATATTCTTAGTGAGAATATCGAGCGAGGGATGATGCATATGGTGGTGCTGGTGTTGCTTCCAGCGCTGACACTAGCTAATATTATCGGTAATAAGGCTTTGAGTGATTGGGGCGAAGTGGGCAAGGTTGCTAGCTTTGGTTGCGGTGGCCTTCTGATCGGTCTTGGAGTGGCTTATGTTTCTGCCGGATTCCTTGGAATGAAGCGAGGGGAAGGAAAACGCACATTTGGAGTGACTGCTGGTACTCAGAATTATGGATTTATGGGGGTGCCATTGTTACTCAGTATTTTCCCTAGTGACGGCTTACTAGGTGTTTTGTTCACCCACAATGTGGGGGTGGAGATAGCGATGTGGACTGTTGGAGTTTCTATGATGCGTGGTGATAAGAATATTAGTTGGAGGCTCTTTGTGAAGGCTCCGATCATCGCGGTGGTGGCAGGTTTGTTGATCAATGCTTTTGGTTGGGATAGCTTTTTTCACGGGGCTCCGATGAGAACATTTGATATGCTAGGAGCGGCGGCCATTCCTATAGCTCTGATCGTGATCGGTGCTGGTTTGGTTGAACTTCTAAGAAACGACAGGTTTGATTGGAAGGTAGCGATCGGTTCTATGGTTGTGCGCTTGGCTTTGATTCCCGCGTGTCTTATTGGTGCAGCCTATTTGTTGCCTATTTCGCTTGAGTTAAAGAAGGTGATGGTGATTCAGGCTGCTATGCCCGCCGCGATGTTTCCGATTGTTTTAGCCAAGCACTACGGGGGAAAGCCAGAGGTCGCTGTGCAGGTAGTTGTGGCCACCACAGTGGCGTGTTTTATCACCATGCCATTCGTGATTATCATTGGGATGCACGCGCTCGATTTGTAGCGTGTCAGGCAAAATTTGTCCTTTCCATTTCCGGCCAATGTGGGATGAGGTCGGTATGGATAAAAAAGTCTGGTATCAGTGTGATCGCTGCGGCGCTTGCTGCAAGTGGCCGGGCGATGTGCGGGTCGAAGATAACGAAATCGACGCGATTGCTGCACATTTAGGAATGGAGGTTGATGATTTTATTCAGAAGTTCACACGACTTCGGATGAATCGCAATGGACTCTCGTTGCTGGAAAAAGAAAACCACGAGTGCCTCATGCTAGAGGATGGCGGCTGTAAAATTCAGGCGGTGAAGCCATTTCAATGTAAGGGTTTCCCGAATAGGTGGAGTTTTCCCGGTTGGGAAAAGGTGTGCGAGGCTAAGCCTGTGCCGATGGACAGAGCAATCGAGTTGGGTCTTGTAGATGGGAGTGATTTGTCGGCAGATAAAGAGATCCGTGGTCGTGATTTATGAGGCTATTGAGGAGGTGCTGAAATATTTTTTAAGAAATTAGTAAAAAGATCTTGCGCGAATCTGGTCTGTATGGTTTTGTTGCGGCCACGCCGAAAGGCAGCCATTAATGCGTCCCGTTCGTCTAATGGTTAGGACTCCGCCCTTTCACGGCGGCAATAGGGGTTCGAATCCCCTACGGGATGCCATTTTTCTCAATGAAAAATGTCTATACAAAAAAGCTCACTGTATCCAGTGGGCTTTTTTGTTGTACCGCCTCTAGCCTTGTGCGGCTTGCAGATTGAAGGGTTTTGATTCGGTTTAAAAGGCTGTGCTTGGTTGTTATAGAGCTCTTCATTTGAACCATACCAACTCGATGAATGCTCATTCTTCCAGATGCTTCTGGGTTTTCATTGAGGAGAAATTTAGTGCTGGGCTAAAAAAGGCCGGAGGATTTACGCCCCTTTAGATGTGGTTTGTGGATTGGGCTGATTTGCCTTTGGTTCTTTCTTGTTCTGCTCAGAGTTATTGATTTCTTTTTCATCATTGATTAGCCACAGGTGATCAATGAGGTAGCCTCTTACTTGGGAGGTCCGGTCGGTGTCTTCAGTGGTGAATGGGAGCCATGGCTCCGTTATTTGTTGGCCGTAGGTGCTGAGATGAAGCTGCGGGTCAGGCTGGCGTTGTCAGCGTCTCGCTTGACTGTTCGTGGTTCGTTGATGATTCCAGCGTAGTCTCCTGAGCTAAATGTGAAGTTGAGTTCATATTCCTGAGGGACAGCAATGGGGGGAGAAGGGGTTTTTAGATCTAGTTTTTGGACGATGATTGGCCACGCAGCTTTGTCGCGGTCGCCGTGTTGCTTTGTGTATTCCCCACGCTTGGTGCCAGTATTTTTCCACCACCTTGGTAATAGCTGGAAATAACCCCGTGTTTAATAACTGTGCCTGTTTCAGATAGTAGCTGTACTGTTCATCTACCGAGCGAGCGCCAGGGGCGCGTCGTTGAAGGGTAGGAATCTTTGGGAATTTCAGTGTCAATCCAGAGAGCGCAGGCGAACAGTACTAGGGCAGTGTGTGCTGTAACTCTCATCAGCTAGGGGGGGGCTAACTGCTAGGATCTTTGTCGTTAGGGTATTCCTTTTTTAGCCGAGCTTTGTAGCTAGCAGCGTCCATTGTTTTTCCTGATTGCTCTAATGATTGGATCAGCTTGTAGAGAGCTTCTTTGTGGGAGGGGGCCTTCGGGAAAGTTTCAACGATGAGAACGTAGTGCTGGGCGGCAGTTGGATGATCGGACTGGAGGGCTGCTAGGTCGCCGAGGGCTAGGAGTAGTCCAACCTTGGTTTTGCCGGATGGCCGTAAAGCAAGTGCCTCACTACCAGTTTTTAAAGCTTCGTCGTAGCGCTTGAGTCCGGTGAGAGCCTTGGTTTTGTTGAGCATGGGTTCCACTCTGCGAGCATCGTCTTTCTCCATCGAAAGCAGGTGGTCGCAGGCGATAAGTGCGTTGGTCCATTGCTCGTTCTTGAGCTGAGATTTGGAGAGTAGTCGCCAGATGATTGTGGGAGTTTTCTGTGGGACTCCTTCTTCGCAGCCTTTAGTGAGGTATTTAGCAGCTTCTCTGAAATCTCCAGCGTTGTAGCACTGGCTGCCGAGCCAACGATAAACAGGAAGCGGGATTTGCTTTCCTAGCTCTATGCTCTCGGCCTTTGTTAGAGCTACTTTGAGGCCGTCGATGTCCTTGAGTGAATAGCGTGCAAGGATGAGCAACATGGCTGTTTGCTTGCCGTAGGCCTCGTTGTCCATTTGCTGGGCTGCCTCCAGCTGGGGAATGGCATTTTTAAATTGATCGAGTTTGAAATAGGCTGAACCTAGCCAGTAGTGGCTGTTAGCTTTGGCTGCAGGAGTGAGGTCTCGGTGGTCTCTGAGTAGTTGTTCGAGGCGTTCCACGACATCGGAATAGCGTTTGGAGTCGCGCTGAATCCGAGCACTGAGCTGGAGTGACATTGCTGCTATTTGTGACTTGGGTGCATTATTGATGACGGCGTCAAAGTCTTTGAGGGCTTTGACGCGGTTGTCGAGCTCCATGTAGGATTGGCCGCGCTTGGCGTAGGCGTTGTTAATGCGTTTGTCCTGAGGTGCAGCTTTGATGAATTCGCTAAAGCTTTCGGTCGCTCCTTCGTGGTTGTTGATTTCGGAGAGACACCAAGCTTTTTTATAGAGTAATGAAGCTAGATTACGCTTATCGGTGAATTCTGGAATGATGGCGTTGTATGCTTCAGCTGCTTCCTTGTAGTTCTTTTCACTATAAAGCGCTTCAGCTTTGATCAAGATTGCTTGGTGTATGTATTTGCTGGTGCCGCGGCCGACTGCGTAATTCTGGATGAATTGGTCGACCATTTCAGGGATGCGTCCTCCATCAATATTGTACAGTGAGAGGAGCTTGTAGTAGGCGGCTTCAAATGCTTGATCAGTTCCGGGTGCCGAGCGTTCGACATCGAGGAAATAGTTGATAGCCTCGGCGTAGTTTTGCTTTTGGAAGTAACTTTGGCCAACGATGACTCCTTGCTGCGCGAGCTGTTTAGCATCGAGCTCCACTTGGGATTTGCCTAGTTGAGCGAGAATGGCATCATAGTCTTTCGCTTGGTAGTAGAGTCCTAGAAGGGCAATGTGGGAGTTGGCTTTCCATGGGGATTGAGGCAGGTCTATGGCCATGGCAAAGTACTTTTTAGCGAGATCAATTTTCTTGAGTTCTGCAGCACAAACGCCGGCGTGGTAGGCCGTCTCTGAGCGCATTTCAGGTGTCTGTGATGGTAAGAGATGTGCTTCGTAGAGAGGTAGAGCCTTGGCGTACTCATTCTCCGCGAGGAGAACGTGAGCGAGGGAAATCGCTGCCTGAGTCTTGTAAGGGCTATCAATCTGGCTGTTGGCGACCTTCTCGAGCAGTGGGTGTGCACGTTTTGGGTCCTTCAGTAAAAGGTAACATTGGGCGCGGAAATAGATCGAGCGTAGTTGGTCTTCTGGTTTTTGCGCATTGGTAGCGGTGAGGCCGAAGAGGCGCGCAGCTTGATGGTAGCGCTTGTTGTTGTAGTTCTCGTAGGCGAGGCGGTACGCTGCTGCTGCTACATAGTGGCCAGTCTGGTACTTCTGGATGATCGTGTCAAACAATCTGGCAGCCTGACGAGGCATGCCGATAGCTAGGTAGGATTCCGCTAAATAATAGGTAGCTGGCTGAGAGAAATTGTGGCGAGGGTAGATCCGGATGTAGTCATCTAGGATCGGGATGGCCCGCTCGTAGAGTTCTTTTTTCTGCGCAGGATCGGGCTCGGCGACTGCCGCATCGTAGAGTTGCCTGGCACGGGTGAAGTAGTCTGAGCCCGGTTCTGCCCGAAGGTTTTGTTGTCCAGCTTGGGCTTGGAGCAAGGTGGGTGAGAGTGCGAGGCTGAGGCCAATGAAAAGTGCGCGCATGGTGAAAAAGAGAAAGAGGAAAAAGAAAAAGTGAGGGGAGTGGGGCTAGTGAGTCTTTGGCCTTTGGGTGGCGAAGGAAATATTCCAGATGCCGGCTTTGCGGCAACGATCGATGACATTAATGAGGTTTTGTGAAACAGTGTCTCCGTCGGCTCGAATGCGGATTGGTTGGTTTTTGTTGACGCGTGTGAGGCGCTCCATCTTGGCCTGAAGCTCATCGAGCGTGTAGACTTGTTTCTCCATGACGATAGTGCCATCAGTCCGTATGTTGACTATTTCTTCGAGATAATGGCGCGTGGTGGTCGCGCCTTCCTCTGCTGTAGGAACGCTGACGTCGAGCTCGGTCTCGTAGTCTGAGAGCTGGTAGGTGACGATGAAGAAAATGAGCAGCAAGAAGACCACGTCAATCATCGGTGCAAGCTGAAAGCCTGCCGGCGGAGGTTGGTTATTGCGAAATTTCATTTAGAGGAAAATGGATGGGGAGGCTGGAGGCTCTAGATTCCTTGGACGTCCGGGCGGGTGTTGTCGATGGGGGATGGTGTGCTGCGACCTTGGCGGTCGACCTGGGCAAAGCCATCGTTGTCAGCGTCGTCAAAGCTGGCGAGTTCTTCCGCGAATGCTGCCTTTGGTGTGCTGCCGCCAGCACGATTGTATTGGGCGGAAAGGAGAGCCATTAGATGGGTGGAAGCAGCCTCTAGCTCGGCGATGTATTTCTGCACTCGACCACGGAAAATTGAATAAAAAATGAGGGCGACGATACCAATGACGAGGCCCGAGGCTGTAGTGATCAGAGCCTCGGAGACACCACCAGCAAGTTCCATCTGCTTGACACCTTCAAAGTTGCCTGAAGATATTTGGTAGAAGGATTTGATCATGCCGATCACGGTTCCGAGTAGGCCAATCATTGGGGCGATGGCGCCGATATCTGAGAGGTACGAAATTCTCTGGGTCAAGATCCCCGCTTGGCGTGAGCCTTCGGCTTCGGCTACTTCACGGACTTCTTTAAAGGAAACTCCTGAATTCTGAGTCATGAAATCTAGCGATTTTTCGGCGACCCGTGATATTGATTTGTTCTCGCGGTGGCACTGGGCGACGAGTCCTAGATAGTCGCGCTTGCGGATGAGGGCTTCGGCTGAGCTCATGAAACGGTCACTTACCACCGAGTTGCGGCGGATCGTTATAAAGTAGAAGAATACGAGAATCAAAGTCAGTATGGATACCAACGCCAGTGGGTACATGACAAAGCCTCCTCTTTCTACGATAAGGTCATAAACATCGAGTTCGACTGGAGCTTTTGCTGGGGTTGCGGCATCTTTTGCGTGAGTTCCCAGAGTTAGGAGTGTGAAGAGAGTGCCTTGGAGGCTTAAAGTGCGTTTCATATCAGGAAAGGTGTAGTGTAGCGTGACAATGGCATGATGCAAGCATGGGGTATAGGAGGCAAAGCGAGGTTGTTTGGTTAATAAAGCGAAGCGGAAATAAAATTTGCGCAGTAAAAATCGCGCACCGGTATTGCCGATCTGCTGGCAGGATGTATCCTCATCATACGTATTAGACAGCTGGGCTCTTTCGCCAAGCTTTCTAAAGCGCCACCATGATGCAGGACAAGAAGCCAAATTTCCGAGAACGCATGAGGAGTACGACCTCTGAGCCAGGGGTCTATTTGATGAAGGACCGCATTGGTAATACCATCTATGTGGGTAAGGCGAAAAACCTGAAGAAGAGGCTATCCAGCTACTTCCTGCCATCGCGCAAGATCACGGCGGATCTGAAGACTCGGACGTTGATCGAGTCGATCTGGGACTTTGAGCTCCATGTGGTGCGCAATGAGGAAGAGGCGCTCATTCTGGAGAGCAAGTTGATCAAGCAATACCGGCCGCGCTACAATGTGAGCTTGCGAGATGATAAACGGTTTTGGTTGGTCAAGGTTCAGCTAAAGGCGACGATCCCGCGCTTCGAACTGACTCGGCTGCGCAAGGAGGATGGGGCGAAATATTTTGGACCTTTCGTGCACTCTACTGCGCTGAAAGCGACTTTGGAATGGCTGAACAATGCCTTTGGCCTGAGGACTTGTTCGCAGAAATCTCCAGGAGCACACGAGTACAAGCATTGCCATGCGGATGTGATTCGCAATTGCAGAGCCCCCTGTGTCGGTAAAATCAGCAATGAGAACTACCGGGCCAAGGTGATGGAGGCGGTGGACTTTCTCGATGGCAAGGGGAAGCGTGGAATGTTCGCCAGTCTGCGGGGAGAAATGCAGCAGGCGGCCGAGAAAATGGATTTCGAGAAGGCTGCCAGCCTGCGAGATGTGATTCAAAATTTAGAAAAGACATTGAGCCCAGCGCGTCAGTTTTCGCGTGGTCAGAGTTTGCCCACGACGGTGAGACCGGCGGAAGATCTTGCGGAGCTGGGCGAATACTTGGCTCTTGATCGACCGCCAGAAGTGATGGAGTGTTTTGATATTTCCAATGTCAGCGATACCCACATTGTGGCATCGATGGTGCGCTTCACTGGCGGTGCGCCAGACAATCAAAACTACAGACGCTACCGGATGAAGACGGTCTCGACCCAGGACGACTTTGCCAGCATGGCGGAGGTGGTGCGCCGGCGCTATAGCCGGATTGTGATGGAGTGTCAGAAGTCGAATAAGGCATTTTTCGAGAGCAACCAAGAGCCGCTAGTGCAGGCGATGCGCAGGTTGGGCGATGAAGGACTCTCGCCGATCCGTTTACCTGACTTGGTGATTGTGGATGGTGGCAAGGGCCAGCTTTCAGCCGCTTATGCCGAGCTTAAAAATCTCGGACTAGCTGAGCTGCCAATCGTGGGGCTGGCTAAGCAGTATGAGGAAATTTTCTTCCCAGGGGAGAGTGAGGGCTTACGAATCGACCATAGCAAAGGGTCGCTGAAGTTGATGCAGCGCATCCGTGATGAAGCCCACCGCTATGCTAATAATTATAACGAACTGCTGCTGAGGAAGCGCATGAGTGAGAGTTTGTTAGATGATGTCCCAGGAATGTCGACGGTACGCAAGCGTGCGTTACTCAAGCATTTTGGTTCCGTCACCGAGGTTAAGAAGGCCACGGTAAAGGAGCTGCAAAAAGTTGAAGGGGTTGGGCTGAAGTCGGCTGAGAGAATTGTCGAGTGGTTTGCACGTTAGACTCTGCTGCACACTGTATGTGGTGCGCTATGTCCCGCCCCCCCGCAATGTCTGAGTCAGAACTCAATTGGACAGAGTGAAAATTGATTAGATATAAAATGCTGGCTTCACGGCGTATTTCAAAGATAGCAGCTATCTGGCATTAGCTCACGTTTGAACGCACTAAAGAGGCTCTCATAAGAGGCGCGGTCGTAGCAAAATTCTTTACCTGAACTAAGCTTATCCATACCGAATAAGGCAAGAAGGTTCGGTGGTTTCTGACTTGAGGCTTGAGGGCCTCGGCCTGCCCGAACCGTGGGCGGATTGATGTCTAACACTCAATCCGACAAACGTGGCTCTAAAATCCTTGTCACCATTATAGCTTGCATGGCTGAGCGGAGTTCTGATGCGGAATAACTTGGATTGGTTACCCTCATGTCATTGATTAGCTGCTATCGTCGCTAGGACTTAGCTGGCTCCTTACGAAGATGGGCTACCTCACCCGCTGGTTCGGCGCTAGCCCAGGGGTCGCACGGCTGTTGCGCAGCTCTAAGGCTTCTTTTTTCTATCGCTGATTCAACACGGATGAGCGAAGTGCCCTTCGGATTCTCACGCGCCAGCAAAGAAGAGGTGTTTAGCAAACACTTTGCCATGGTCCTATTTTACAGTTTTAAATTTGTTTCGGTTCGGACCCATTCGTCTAAGTAACGGCATCAGAGAATAGTCGGCGTTTTTGCTGTCAATCTTGGCTATCCGAGTGTGATGACTGAATCTTTCGACCATGGTAATTAGAAGATCTTCAGAAGGCTTCCCAATAGTGGTATCGATTTGCCAGAGCCCTAAGCTAAGGCTAAGGTTGACTTCATGTGAGCGCGCCCCGATCGACACTTGATTGGCAATGTGATTTCGCTTGTCCTTCTTAAGGTGCCACTTTTGTATCACTTCACTTTATGGCGGAGGTGTTGTCGAAGGGTTCCATTCTGCTTCAAGTCATAGCAAATGAATGGATAAATAGGTTCGTGGCTAATACTCTCCATTCCCACCTCTTTGAGAGCTTAGGGCGCGATTGTTTTTGGGTTAGCATAGCATGAGGCGAGTGCTGAGTTGCCCAGCATCTGAGTCGTCTTTCAATTGAACCGTTGCGCTACGGCTTTGAATCCAAGGACACTAAAATGCACAGCGGTGGGGCGACGAGTGGACGAGGTCGGAGGATAGTGGCACGATTACTAAGTTCTATTTTATCTTGAGCTCAAAGGACTCGAAGAAGCGCTCAAAAGCGTCTGGGAAATATTCTTTGATCGCGGCATCATATTCCTCGTGGCTCCCAAGTTCGATATCACCCTCGAGGCCGATGAGGCGGGTGAGAGTGAGATCGGTCCCAGGTCGGCCATCGAAGTAATGAGGCCAGCTGAAATACGCTTTGTAGCCTTCTCGCGTGAGTAGCATAGCCTCCTTTGTGATGCCTCCTTGGGCGGTGGTGGCGATGCTAGTTCTGTGTTTTGGGGTCGCCAGTAAGGATTCTCCCGCTGTGTCGAGCGGGTGTGCGTCGTCGAGCATGTGGTGTAGCAGGCTCGGCATCAGGTCAAGGTGACTAGCTTCCGCTACTTCTGGGCCGCGGCCGACGGATTTGGGCCACTTAATGAGCATTGGAACTTTGATCTGCTCGTCTTCAAGCGATGACACGTGGAGCCAACCACCGTGCTCTTGAAATTCCTCACCGTGGTCGCCAGCGAAGATGATGATGGAGTCATCATACTTGCCCTCTTTTTTGAGGTGCTCACAGAAATCTTTGGCCAAGGAGTCAGCCCAAGCGAGTGAGTTGAAGTATTGGTTTTTGATCAACTCTGTTTCTTTGAGCGATGGAGAAGAAGGAAAAAATGCATGCGGGTAGTAGTCCTTGAATGGTGGTTCAAAGTCATCGTGCCATGAATACTTGTAGTGGGGTGAATCAATGGTGGCGATGGTGAGGTGGCCACCGGCTTCACGCGTACTGATGAGTTGCTTGAGGCCGTTGAAAACGATGACTTCACGCTCTGGGTAGCTGAGGTCAAAGCTTGGGTCGCCTTCCACGTTTTCACGTATCGTGCTAAATGGCGAGCCATTGAGTCCATGGAAGTGGCGACGCATATCGCGGAATGCGAGGTTCTTGCCTGTGTGTACCTGTAGGTCGTAGCCTGACTTCTGAAGAATATGGAAGCAGGGTAGGCCTGGCCAGTTTAGCTCTCTAGCTATGTCACGGCTTTGTTCACGCGCCGTGGCAATCTGGCTTGTAAAGGTGCTAAACCATGAGAGGTGGGTGCCATTGGATGCTGCCCAAGTGTGGCCAATCGGCTGGGCTTCTGTTGTCGCAAAATCATGGAGAAATGGTGTAACATCGTTGCGTAGCGCGTCGTGACGGAAGGACTCGATAAACACCAAGTAGATGTCGGGCTTTTGTTTGAGTTCTAATGTCGGGTTCTCTTCTTGCCAATGGTGGTCACGGAATACCACCTGAAAATGGGCGAGACCATCAGGTGGGCGCACTGGTGAAAGCAGAATGCCAAATTCCTTGTACTCTTGCATCCAGTTTCGGCGAGGCTTCCAGGACTTTCCTATGGCTTGTTCCACAGACGCGCCAGTGAAGCCTATCACAATAGAAACAAGCATCCAGACTGGAGCAGTATGGAGCTTCCATTTTCTCGCGAGGCGAGATGTGCCGTAGGTTAAAAGACAAAAAATGAGAGCCACGGCGAGTCCAATGCTGGCAAAAGCCGAAACTGAGAGGTGGATGCCACCGCCTTGTAATTCGGTGCCAAAATTCATCAGCCCCTTGGTGCCGAGTTTATTGAGGAACCCCAAAAAGGTTTGGTTCCAATAACCATGAAGAAGACGATCGAGAACGATGGCAATAGGAGCCATAGAGGCAATGATCCAAACCCATGGACGAATCCAGCGCGGGCCAGTATCAATCGAGAGCCTAGTGGCAAAATAGAGTACACCAATTAGGCTCAATTGGGTGAACATCCGGTTGATGAAAAGACTGATCTTGTGGGCTGGACTGAGCTCTAGCATTCCAGAAATAAGCTCGTAGTTGTGCCATAGTAACAGGGCGTACAACGCAAAGAAAAAAGGACCATTCCACGGGTGTTTACGTGTTAACCAGCTAGCGAGAATTTTTAGCTCTGCTCGTTTAGGTGTCGGATGGTGGGAAAATTTAATCGCACAGGTTATAATTATAAACACTAAGGCTGCCCCAGCGGCTAGGTAGGCGTACCCAGTGAGTATGTCAACGGTCCCAAGTGTGAGTATCAGAGCTAGTCCACAGAGTGTGGTAATCATCCAAGTTTGCGCTTTGTGCCCTTTAAATTCTCCCATGTTGAGCCATCTGGAAAGGCTGCCCCAAAAGGCCGTCCCGCAGGCAGCTAGGCCAAGGGAGATCAAGATGTGGCTACCCAAATAGTTCTCACCTAAATAGGGTGATATCTTGTTGCTTCCGAATTCGTGCTGACGCAAAAAGGGCATCAATCCATAGCATAGGCCGCAGATCCAGAGTAGAGTATGAAGAGTTTTGAGTGGTATTTTGTTGATGGCTAACGAGTTGGGTGTGTCTTGATATGCGCAAGCTTGGACGATTTACAAGAATAAATGTAACAAAGAGACGCATTTTGAAATTTCCTCTGCATGAGTAAGCTGGTTAAGCTTTTTTTGGGAATGATTCTCTGTAATTTAAGAATGATAAATTCAAAGTTCGAAAGAATATTTCCTGGCAGATTGAATAAGCCAAAATCGAGACATTTCCCCTCTATTTTTGTGATTAATTTATGTTAAATAATGGCAGCATTTGATCATAGGGCAAGTTCCCCTAGATATAGGCAACATTTATACGATGCAACATGACTCGAAATTCTCTGAGCAGTCTTCTCGGCATCAGCTGTATTGCACTATGGAAATGAGATTAGTGCACTTTCTGGGAAGGAGAGGAAGGCTGGCAAGTTGACTAGATTTTATGCAGCGGAAATTGACCTCAGCGCCTACTTTAGCTGACTACACCAAGCAATTCAATCGGCGGTTCGCTCGCTATTTAATGAGGAGTGGACACACATTTGACGATGTGCACGCAGTGATTGGGTAAACAGCAACGAGGTGAATTAGTTCCCCAAGGAAGAGCACAATACTAATGACCAGTACGAATAGGTTAAAGTGCATGCTTATGGAATGGAAGAAAATGCGACAGCGTAAAGCGTGTCTTAAATTAGGCTTCTCGTTTGAGTGCGGCTCGAAGTTTGCCTCCTATCGCGGAGCTAAGGACTACCTCCCAGCTTGATTCATCTTCGATGTTTACCAATTGTGGTAAACGCAGCACTGTGAGGTCGATGGCTGAGGCTGCTTGCTCCGTTTTGCTCAGAGTGTTCTCAGAACTCCACGGGATATTGTGAAACAAACCCTCTGATTTTTTTGCAGTGGCTAGAAGGTAATATCCGCCATCCCCACTGGGTCCAATTATGCACCGCATAGGTGTGGTTTGGGAGAACGCTGTATTGATCCACCTAGAGCCACAATGAACGCACCCAGTTCCCATCACAGCTACCTTCTGGTACCCGTCATCAAATGCTTGTGAGGTCGCTCTTTTTAAACGTTGTCCTAAGTCTCCATCTCCTTGCGCCATGAAGTCGATAGTGAATGGAGTGGCGTTTTTCAAAGGTGTGAACAGGAAGCTGTCGCCTTGCGTGACCGTGTGGCCTCTGAATTGCGGTAAAAGCCAAAATTTGATGGCATCAGCGGCATCGTCCGGTGCGTAGCAAAATCTCACATGTGTGTTATTCAACCCTTCCAGTTGCTCAAGTAAAACTGCCACCATAGATCGATATCGTTTTACTGCTTCGTCCTCGCCGACCGTAGCGGCTAGGCGGGGCTTTACTTTTCCTGGAATAGGCTCTTTGAGGAAGATCAAGAGGGCATTCACGGCAGAAATGCATACATCTCAGCGGTACCAGGGGCAAGTATCAATAGAAGAGTTAGCCTTAATTGAGCTATTTCATTGGGGGGAATTATTCTGAGACCGTAGATTCTTCACCATGTACACTGCGATTAAAAAAAATCAGAGTAGGGCGACGACGACAAATGTATCACAAGAAGGTCGGTTGCACACGGGTGCGGGTAGGGGACCTGGTTGGCAGAATGACTATATAGCTGCAGACATGGTCCTACGAATAGGGCTTGGAAGAGCTTAGCCAACACAACGCCTTGGGTAAATTAACCTAGAATGTGGATAGCTACGGCCGCATGCAGCGATAAGCCCTAAGAAGTGTAGCCACACCCGAAGATTATAAAATAAATCACCAGGCCGAGCAGCTTCTACTTCACTTAAAGTCGTAAGGTCGGACAGATCTCGCCGCTAAAAATTTCAAATCGAGCCGCGTCACTCAACTGCTGGCTTGCCACAGGTTGCCAGGAGTTTGAATAGGGTGGCTTTCATATTCTTTGGCGATCAATTAAATCGTTTCTTCTCCCTTGAGCGCTGCTAGAGCCACTCGTGCTTTGAATTCTTGTTCTAGTCTTTTACGTGTTGCTTTCATTTTGTTGACTTTAGGTTCGTGCTTCTCACCGCTGCCCACCACCAAAATCATAGCTTACTATCTTTCCGCATTTCGGCGGTCAGCTCAGTTTTAGACAAATGGGGTGCTCGTGGATAGCCAATTATCTACGTGTTGAATCATAAAGCTGTGATTCGCCACCAACTCTTATGAGGCTATTGCCTTGAGGCCGCGCCAGAAGCGCTCACCAAGCTCGCTAACGCTGAAGATGTTTAATAAGCCAATTTAGATTGACTTAATCTCACGGCACGATGTTCTCAATATCCTGCCGTTTTTCACTGTGAGCCGTCCAGTAGTTCAGTTGGGTCACTCATGTCAGGTCAATTTTGATCAAATTGACTGAATCTATTGTGTCACTCTATATTTATGTGCTAATTTTTTAGCATGTAATGCATTTTTCTTGAGTTTATTGAGTGGCTGTCGATGCTGTGGCTCGAAGATCATGGAGAGTAAAAAGAAGGTAGTAATCGCATGCGGAGGGACAGGAGGCCATCTCTTTCCAGGAGTGGCAGTGGCGCAGGAAATGAAGCGCCGGGGCCATGATGTTCGATTGCTTATTTCTGAGAAAAAAGTGGATGCTGACGCATCTGAAAAATATGGTGATCTAGAGTTTGATACAGTCCCAGCAATCGGCAAACCAGCGACACTCTCACCCAAAATAATTCCCTTCATTTGGAAGATGCTAAAGACGACAGCAAAGTGCAAGGGGTTGCTAAAAAACTTTGGGGCCGACGCTGTGATCGGTATGGGGGGGTTCACCTCGCTACCCCCTGTAATGGCTGCTAGCAAGTTAGGCGCGAAAACATTTGTTCATGATTCCAATGCCTTGCCAGGCAAAGCAAACCGACTCACAGCAAAGTGGTGTGACAAGGTGTTGCTAGGAATGAAGGAAGCTCGCTCCTATTTCCCTCAGTCTGAGATCGAAATCACAGGCACACCAGTGCGTGAAGAATTGCACAGCCTGCCTTCACGTGAATCTGCAGCTAAGAAGCTTGGGCTAGATTCATCTTTAAAGACCGTTTTAGTAATGGGTGGCAGCCAAGGTGCTAAGCAGCTCAATACATTGGTGGTCGAGGCATCAAAGGCTATGCCTGACATTCAGTTTATCCACATTACTGGTAATTTCGACCATGACCGGGTCAAAACCGAGATGGGGGAGAATTGCCCGAATCACAGACTCATCGCATTTTGCGACGATATGCCGAGCATTTATGCAATCACTGATTTAGTAATCATGCGCTCTGGAGCTTCGAGCTTAAGTGAAATTTCCTATCTAGGGTTGGCGTCTATTCTCGTGCCGTATCCGTACGCCGCAGATGATCACCAGACGAAAAATGCGGAGGTCTTTGCAGCGGCTAATGCGGCAGTGATAAGACAAGAGTCAGAGCTGGATGCCGGGATGTTGGTGGCAGATATAACTAACGTGTTAACTGAGTCTGATAATTTAGAGAAAATGAGTGTAGCCTCAGCGGCACTCGGAGTGAAAGACGCAGCAACTCGTGTCTGTACCGTGATTGAGAGTGTATAATGAAGGATTTTAGTGAGAGATTGATGCAGCCAGGCGAGCCAATGCGCGTTCACCTTATTGGGGTTGCAGGTTCCGGGATGAGTGGTTTGGCTTCTTTGTTGTTAGGTATGGGGCATAGTGTGAGTGGTTGCGATCGCGTCACCAGTGCCGAGACCGAACGCCTGCAGCGCGCGGGATTAGCATTTTCAAGCCCGCACAATGCTCATTCTGTAGCAGATGCCGATGTGGTGGTGTATTCCTCTGCAATTCGTGATGAAAATGTGGCACTAGCAGCAGCTCGCGAAGCCGGCATTGCAACGGTACGCCGAGCTGAGTGTCTTGCTGCGATTTTGGCGACTAAGGACGGAGTCGTCATTTCAGGGACACACGGGAAGACGACAACCTCAGCGATGAGTGCGCATGTGCTACGCCGTGGTGCAGTGCATCCCTCCCATTATGTGGGGGCTGAAATTCCAGTTTTGGGCACGAACGCACACTGGGATGAACAAGGTGATTTGATGGTGGCGGAAGGAGACGAAAGCGATGGTACGCTAGCTCTCTATCAGCCAAAACACGCCGTGGTTCTCAATGTTGAGGAAGAACATCTCGATTTTTACAGTGGGAT
>NZ_JBDOPO010000256.1:0-4386 GCF_039830215.1 Rubritalea sp.
ACGCGTTGATGAAAGTGCTCTACCTCTCGATCGAGCGTGCTAGCAAGAAGTGGACGATGCCCATTCAAAACTGGGGTCCAGCGCTTGCTCGGTTCGCCATGGAGTTTGGTGACAGAGTCCCGAACCTACGCAACATCAACCTCTAACACACGGACTAGAAATGCGGGTTCCGCTCAAGATCCAGTAGAAGGTAATTATCGGTCATTGCTTCGAAAAAGCAATGACCTAACTAACAGAACAAAAACACAATTTTTCTGTCAGAGCCGGAAAGGCACAAGCGTAACACCATTTAAGTTCAAATTTAATAGTAAACCATGAACTAAATTCAGGATGATTGGCTACACCTCCGACAAATCAGCTTTCAGTGTAAAGATGCTATTCGTATCACTCAATCTTTAAGAATTTCGGGGCGTTACTCAGCGAGCATCCAGTCACCTGTGCGGAAGAAAAAGTGAGATCTAATCAGAAAGATAAAACGGAGCATAACAGAATGCTGAGGAAGTCAGATTAGATACCATGACAGCAAGGTCAGAAAACTAGTTGTGAGTTATATTTAGAATTGGGTGTGCTGTAGATGTGATTTTAGGCAAGATGAGGTTTGGCACGTACCAAGAAAAAAGCCCATGAGCATGTTGCTCATGGGCTTTGAAAAATTCGGTGAGCTATCAGCCTACAGTTTAATGACCGTGGCTACCATGATCAGCCTCTTTGTTTTCCGCTTGGCGTTTGTCGAAGGCGGCTTTATTTGACTCGTAGGCATCTGAACTCATTTTACTAGCCCAGTCGTTGAATGTCTTTTGAGATTCAATTACCATAGTACCTATCATGTTTGCGTGACCATCACCACAGAGCTGGCCACAGATAACAGATGTTTCAAGTTCCTTGAGTGGCGTGAACCACATTGGAATATCCTTGCCTGGGATGGCGTCCTGCTGCACACGCATTGGGACGATTGAGAAGTTGTGAATCACGTCAGTCGAAGTCACCTGAACCACTGCCGGACGGTTTACTGGAAGCTTGAGTGAAGAAGCGACAAAATCGTCAAATCCGTTTGGGTCGTCTTTGTAGAGACAGGCATCTCCAGGAGTCTGTACTAGATCACGGTCGATGAAACCAAACTTACCGTCATTTCCTGCATAGTGGAATTTCCAACCAAATTGGAAACCGATAGCACGCACACGTACTGGGTTTTCTTCCTTCAGGATTCGATCGTAAGAATCAGTCCGCTCACCCCATAATGGTAGCGCGAAACCTAGAAGAAGAACTGCTTCGATGATGATAACACCAACCTCTAGGTGGGTTGAGACGTGGTTCTTTACACCGTGGTAGGATGCTTTAGGGTTTTTCTTCTGCGTGAATTTGAAAAGACAAACGAAAAAGAAAATGGTCCAACCTACAAAGAGAGCGATCATGAACCAATTGATAACATCCAATGTGTGATCAACTTGATCACCGTGAGCGGAATAATTAGCAGGCAGGCCAAGCCATGTGGATGGAGAGAAGATAGATGCGATTGTGAAGTTGCTGAACATAATGTGCTTTAGCAAATGGTTAGATAATTAAGAATCAAGTGAGTCGGAGAATTGTGGATCGAAGTGTGTCTTCTCACGTCGCGCAATACGGAAAATGAGAATGCCCACTGTAGTGATAACTGGTATCACAATGGCTAACATGAACAGGATAGCGAAACCCGCAGCATCTTTACCTGCGTGTTCGAATGCTTTAGCGCATGTGAGACATGCAATTGTCAAGCTCAGAGCCATAATGATTAACGGTAAAGTTTCTTAGCCTTTTTGATGAAGACCACACCATATGCTGGGGTGACTACGGCAGTGATCGTGCAGACTATTGCTACGTTTTTCCAGAAGCTCGCATCTTGGCTTGAGCCTGCAGTCCATCCCCAGGCTGCAACAAGCGCAAAGAAGACGGTGACGACGGTGAGAAAGAAAATGTGGAATCCGCGGAGTGACATAGCTTTAGTGATTGAAGATTATTGACCAGGCATGGTTGGAAGAAGTCCGTCAAATGTGATCGGATCGTACATCGCTAGCGCGAAGAGTGCGATGAGAATCGCACCAAACACAAGAGACCCAAGGAAGATCCAGTAGACAGCCTTCTTCTCATGATTAAGGTGCATAAAGATGATTGCAACAAGGCTCGCTTTGACTGTGGCAATAAACATTCCGAGTATCGCGTCAGACTTATCGAAGCCGTGACCACCGATGTCGAGTGCTGGTACCGTTGCTACAGCTACTGTGAGTACAGTACCGAGAAAGAGAATGCCTCCTACGATACCGTATTGTTTAAAGTGAGATTTAATTTCTTCTGGTGAGTCAGCCATTGGATTGAAACGTTAGATAGTGATAGAAAAGTGAAATGAAGTAGATAGCCCAGTTGAGCCACGTGAAATACCTACATGAGGTAGAAAAGAGGGAATACGAAGATCCAAACAAGGTCGACAAAGTGCCAGAACAGACCACCAACTTCCACTCGGTTAGCTAGCCACTCTGGGTTTGATAGGTACATCTTACGCCCGAAGAAGAGGTAGTAGCCTAGTACGATCGCGCCGCCGATCACGTGCAGGCCGTGAAGACCAGTGACAGTGAAATAGATTGCGTAATAGTTGTTCATCTTTGGAGAGAAAACAGAATCGAAGCGGACTTCATCTCGCTGAATGCTCACATGTTGTGGGAATGTTGCTTTGTGCTCATCAGTGATGCCAGTGACATCGTAGATCATGCTTGGCTGGTGATCGTCTTTCACTGTCATCCAATTATCCTCAGTTATTGCATCCTTGAGTGGTGCGTCGGCAGGGATTTTCTTTGCTGCTACCATTTCCTGCTTCAGCTTATCATAAGCCACCATCTGGTGCCAAGTGACACGGTAGAGGTCAACTTCAGTAGGAACGCGCTCTTTTTTGAGAAGCTCCTTAGCTAGAAATCCACGCCAGACCTTGTGAGCAGCCCAGATTTCACGGATCTTAGCACCACCTGTGTGGGTCCCATGATCGTGAACGTGAAGGATAGGTGATGACTCAATAAGCTTCTCAGCGTCGAGATTCTTCTCTTCAGCTTTAAGGACGAGGTGGCGGAAGTCGAGACCATCAATGTAATGGTAAACTAGGCTAGAGTCTCCAGCAGTTCCACTAAGCACTGTGCCGTCGAGTAGTGAAATGTTTGTATCTTGACCATTAGTAGAGTTAGAAATGCCTCCCCAACCAGTGTTAATTTTAAACTCGGCACCATTGGTGTTGAATACCATGTTGCCGTTAGCAATAAGAAACTCATTGTTGGCTTCAGCTTTGTCAACGAGCTCGTTATGGGTCTTAGCGACTGCAGCCTTCACAGCGGACTCAAAGTCTTTGAGACCTGCTAGCTCTGGGTGCTTGCCTACATCACGAATATCTACCCACGCATCTTTGAGAAGCTGCGTACGGAGTTCCGCGTTATGCGTACGGGCTTTGATGAACTCGGCCTTGGCTGTTGCGATCACTTCAGGAGAAAGCTTCGTACCTGATCCAAAGAGGACGGTCTCAGTGAACTCACCATCTTTGATTACGCGAACTTTGTAGGAATCAACAAGAGTGTTGATTGAGTTAGCCCCATCAATAAATGCGTTGATAACCTCTGGGTTTTCGTCGCTCTTGGACGGCAAACTCATTTCAGCGGATTCGAGAAATGGTTTTATCTCCTCTAGCTCTTTAGTTAGTTTTGCAACCTTTCCAGAATCAGAACCAGCTTCATCAATACCTTTTTCTAGTTTTTCAACATGTGAAGTTAAGTTATTGCGGAACGACACTAATGGGGCGTCTTTGGCTGATCCCTGAGCAATGATTGCCTCTAGATAATTTGGTGTCGTGCTATCGAGTTTGAAGTTGATTTGCTCTGCCGTGATAGCGTATTGGTTAGGGTGCTTCACGTCGAGGTGCCCTTCTACCCATCCGTAGTCTTCAGTTTGTGAAGCGTGGTGATGAAGCTTACCACTATACTCACGCGCCTTGAACACCATGAACACTGCAGCACAGAGGATGGTGAAAGACATGTTACCGACGAACATGCCCCACTTACGGAGCTTGAGACCAGCCCAAGCAAACACTACTGTGACTGAGGATGCGATCAGGATAAATGTGTTAAGAAGACCTGGGAGCACTGGTAGAGCACGCTCTGGCCAAGGGTAATCCGCGAACACTCGGAGGAAGATGTACGAGGAGAATAGACCACCAAAGAGCATGACCTCTGAAGCGAGGAACAGCCAGATAGCGATCTTTGAGTTATTGAGTCCTGTGTCCTTGCGGGCATTGACGATATAAGGAATTTCCATTTGAAAAGTATTTCTTTATGTTTCGTAAGTTAGCGTGATTGCGTGAGCAATATTACTCAGCGGACT
>NZ_JBDOPO010000047.1:0-4367 GCF_039830215.1 Rubritalea sp.
AGCATTGACGCGAGGCGGGTGTTGGCCATAGATGGCCCCGCAACTCCCGTCAGCACAGGTGGGGTTTTTATAACCATTCATCACCTGAAGCTCATAACCTGACATGAGAAAAATGCCGGAATTCCCATAGAGCTGCCCATTCCACTGGGGATCATCTGAAGGATCGAAACGAAACTCGAGATGGATTCGGGAAGAGCCATAGGCCTCCTTGGTCAAGTTATTCCCTTTGCTACGCGGCATTACGCCTTGAGCATCAAACTGCCAGTTTGGGTTACTCCACTGAGACGCATCCAACACTGTGGCCCCCTGGGGTACTGCTAGAACACAGTCCTCAGCTGGCAAGGGCTCGACAACCGGTGGCTGGGGACGGCGACCATCATTTCGTATCCAGCCCGAACCTGTGAGAAGAATCGGTGACTTGGCGCGGGGTGCTGCCTGTTTTGTCGGGAGCGTTTTATTTAGAGTGTAGAAAATAGTGTCGAAATCAAGCAGCTTGGCCGACGCATTATTTTGGTCGGAAAATTCCAAAGCATAGACGTTTCCAGGATGCAGTGGCACATCAAACGTCACAGTCTTTCGGTCTTCAGAGAGATTATAGTTGCTCACAGCTAACTTCTTTTCATCCACCTTCGGAGATCCATAGGTACTGTAGTAATGATACTTCCAGCTGGAAACTGTAGGGATGACTTCCTCTCCAATTGCTTGGGTAAAGTTCACCTTGAAACCCGTCTGAGTAAGCTTAGCGGAGTGAATAGCAAATGGGACTGTCTTGCCGTCCCACTCAGCGTACTGAAGAGCTGTGCGTTTGCCTCCTCTACTGCGCCATCCACGGCCAACTTGAGCCGACCATAAGCGACCTTGTGCATCGAAGGACATCTTCACAGGACCAGAAGTAGTTCCACGGAGGAAATCGACACACCAACCTTGATAGTCCCCACCAACCTCTTCAACACCACAGCGGAAATAGTTCGACTGGGTTTGGTCACCGATAAAAATCTGCCCATGAAATGGTCCAAATTTCCCACCCGTTGTGTCCCAAACTGGACTACCAGGTGAGTTCGAAATCACTTCGCGAGGAAACCAAACGGCAGGAAGACTGCGGATCTTGGCAAAGTCGGCTGCCGACATTTTACTGACACTTTCTTTAGTAAAGTCAGGTCGCTCAGGGAGCGAGGCCGGGTGCCCGTAGAAGTTCCCTTCACGCACATGGTAGAGACAACAGTCAGCAACCCAGTCGCCTTGGTTATCGGTGATAAATAAGTCATCTTCCGGGCTCATGCCAATACCACAGGGAGAACGGAATCCAGAGGCTATCGGTTGAAAGTGGCCAGGTCGATCTGATCGGTAAACCCATCCACGCCAAGGAGCCGTGTAAGCCATATTGCCACCTCCAATACCTTTCTCTTTTCCATCTGGCACCGTGTAGTCACCTCTGGCAGCGAGATTGAGCGATGCATATTTACGACCAAGGGAATCAACTACCGGTCCGTAATGATACTCGTGGTATTCACCCGTGATACCAAAGCCATCAGTAATACATTCATAACGATCACAGACTCCGTCTTTATCTACATCCACCAAGCGTGTGAGCTCTGTTTTTTGAGCCACATAATAGGCGTCCTCCTCTTGATCATAGTAGATACCATTAGGCTCCATTATGTCTTCGGCAAAGAGCGACCACTTTTCATTTCTGTACTCCCAAACCTCGCCCTCCCAAGTAGCTACCGCAAGGCTGCCATCGGGTTTGTGGCAGAGACCGAGAATCGTAGCTGCCTTAGTTGGCAGCGGCACCGTCTCTAGAGTGTATCCTGCTGGGATTTGAGCAACGAGCTTACTAGCAAAGAGCAAGAACAGGCTGAGTGTGATAGATAATTTCATATAAAAAAACGATTCTACTTTGTAGTAATTGTAAAGGATTGGCTGCCATTAGGGGCTATGGTGAGAGCTCTAAGCTTGCCGTCTACTCGTCCGTGAATCACGGCTTTGTCACCTTGGGTTTCGTATGCAATGAAATCAAATTTTGTCGGTTTGCTAAGACTTTTGCCCAGATCAGAAATCGGGCTACCCTTTACCTCTGAGGGAGCGGCACTGCGATCTGGCAAAGAAGGAGTCTGATTGACGAAAGCCCCGTGCCAAGCATGACTGACCGTACCATCCTCCGGATTGAAAGAAACTATAACCTTGTTCGGCAACAGACACAACAGCGATCGTGGAGGGATATTACGAATCCACTTACGGATCACCTTAGCATTCGGTCCAGCGTGAATTTCCTTGGGGATACTTCCAGCCAAACTACTCCCGTGAAGCCTGAAGCTACCACCACCTGTGAGATTAACCAAGGAGCCACTCACCCGCCAGCCATGACGTTTCTTGCTTTCGTGCAGCAAATCAAAAGAATATGTTCCAGATTTAAGTTTTACCGTTTTACTGATGAGCTTTTCCTGCGGTTCATCTGGGTCATAAGAATACACTTCCTCACCATCTATATAAACCACAGTACGGCCATGGGAATTAAGCTTAAACTGGTAATCTCCTGGGGTTTTAACGTAAAGTTTTGCCTGCATCCGGACTCCACCCTCATGTTTGTGGTCAATCCATAAGCTATTTTCTGGTATTGGCGTTTGTTTACTAGACTCGGTTGAGTTAAACAATTCAGGAGTTAGCGGTTCACCTAGGAAACGATTATCAGCATAGTAGGAGCGCACAACCTCGCGGAAACCTGCTTGCTGAGAGAGAATGAAATCGCGCAGGGCTGTGATATCCTCTGCTGGATACACATCCTTGTAGGCAATCATCTCGGTTCCTGGAGCGCCATTATTAATGGTATCTAGGATAGCTTGTGGTGATGAGCCGTGTTGCCAATAATCGTCATTCAATGAGGGACCTATTCCACCTTCAAGGTTTGGCCCATGACAAGTGAAGCACATTTGCTTGTAGATAATCTCTCCACGCTCAGGACTAGCATGAAGTATCGAAGTGAAAATTGTGGCGATGATAATATTTTTGAACATGTGAACTGGCTAACCTTAAGTTGGTATATCTTATTATTAATACTACTACGCGAATCCAGAATTCCTATCGTCATTTTGGATGATACATGTCGGATGCATTCTTTACGAACAGATCTGGACGCCCACTTTTTCCTATCATTCGTATGAATGATAGCGCGCTCAGCGAGTCAATGTTACTAATAACCTATGCTTATACTTCGCGAAAGACTAATCTTCCACCTAATGGTGAGTCTTTTGACTTTAGACAACGTATTTGCAGATGAGCTCACTTCCGACCTCTCCATCAGTCAGCTAGAAAATCGTCTACTAGAAATTGATAGCGAACTCGACGGGCTTGCTGATTACAGTTTACGTAGCGGCATCGGAACCGTTGGCTTTCGTTCCAAGGACCACCCAGACCCCTACCATACTGAATGGATACAGATCGAGCTAGGTGAAGCAACCCCAGTTGATCAAATTGTGCTGGCACCCACCATTTGGCGCGATACCAAAATAGGCCCGCAGGCCGACGGATTCCCAGTGGCATTTAAGCTGATTGTGGGTAACGGCCAAAGATCTAATGTGGTCGCCACCTATGATGCCGAGGACAACCTGCTTCCTCGCGTCGCCCCGCTCTCTGTCTCTTTTCCCGCGGTTTCAGCGACTTGGATGCGTATCGAAGCCACCCAGCTATCACCCAGAATATGGGATGGCCGCTATATTTTACAACTCTCGGAAGTATTGGTCTTTAGCGGAACGGAAAATGTAGCTTTACGAGAAACCGTCAAAGTCTCATCAAATTCCAAACATCGAGGACGATCGCGGATCAAAGAATCGCTGGTGGATGGCTTCATGCCGTACGAGCTGAATGCTGCACATGGCGAGCAAAGCATTGCATTCATGAGTCCCAGCGGGATTGGAAGTCAGCCAACTCTCAGCATTGATCTCGGAGAAGTCCACACACTTAACCGGATTCACCTACATACCCCTGAATTGAGCGATACTGTGCCCCAATCCTCTGAACCTGGGCAAGGCATCCCAAAAAGATTACTCATCGAAGGCGCAAACCGGCCTGATTTTTCCGATGCGACCGTCTTGGTCGAATACCACATGAAGTCGATATTTGATTCGGGGCCCATCATTATGCGCCGCTTTCCCGAAACCGGATGCCGCTATATTCGCCTAACTGCAACCGAGCCCTATATAAATCAAGGTCTCCATCATGGCTCTCAGATCGGCTTTGCCGAAATCGAACTATTCTCAAAGGGACGGAATGTGGCACTAGGAAAACCAGCCAAAGGCAACTTTAAAATCCATCCTGACCGGTCTTTTTCCTCACTCACCGACGGCCGCAACCTGTACGGAACCATTCTACCC
>NZ_JBDOPO010000033.1:0-4347 GCF_039830215.1 Rubritalea sp.
CGAAGATAATTGTCTCATCGATACGGTTAAGGAATTCGGGTCTAAAATGTGACCTAAGCGCTTCACTCACCTTTGCCTCAAGCTGTTCTGCATTTGCCTCATCCATAATATACTGGCTACCTATGTTAGAAGTCATGATGAGCACAGTATTTCGGAAATCCACCGTGCGTCCTTGCCCGTCAGTGATTCGCCCATCATCCAATACTTGCAGCAGGACGTTAAACACATCTGGGTGTGCTTTTTCTACCTCATCAAAGAGAACAACACTGTAGGGCTTTCTCCTAACATGCTCACTAAGCTGACCACCTTGATCATAACCGACATATCCAGGTGGCGCTCCTATCAAGCGAGACACCGCATGCTTCTCCATGTACTCGGACATGTCGATACGTACCATCGCTCCTTCATCATCAAACAGAAATTCTGCTAATGCTTTAGAGAGCTCAGTCTTACCCACACCAGTAGGTCCTAGAAAGAGGAAGGATCCAATAGGTCTATCCTCATCCTGTAGGCCAGCACGAGCACGGCGCACAGCATTCGACACCGCTTCGATGGCCTGTTGTTGACCAATCACTCGCTCGCCTAGACGAGACTCCATTTTCACTAACTTTGAACGCTCACCTTCCTGCAAACGGCTCACTGGAATGCCTGTCCAGCTAGCCACCACACGGGCAACATCTTCCTCAGTCACCTCCTCGGTTAGAATGCGACCAGTTTTTTGAATCTCGTCTAACTTCAACTTAGCCTCCTCGGCTTTTGCCTCAGCTTCGGGGATACGACTGTATGTAATTTCTGATGCTTTTGTCAGATCTCCTTCACGTTTGGCTTGTTCAGAATCATTCTTCAATGACTCTATAGCTTCCTGCGCGTTATTGACGATGGTAATGATTTCCTTCTCATTTTTCCACTGCGCCATAAGTCCATCTGACTTTTCTTAGATATTTGCCATTTCCTCCTTCACCTTAGCGAGCCGCTTGGCACTCGCTTTATCCGATTCTTTTTTTAAAGCCTGACGCTCCATTTCTAACTGCATGACCTGTCGCTGCATCTGGTCGATCTCAGTAGGAACTGAGTCGAGCTCAATTTTGAGACGTGATGCTGCTTCGTCCACAAGATCCACTGCTTTATCAGGCAAAAATCTGTCCGATATGTAGCGATCACTCATTGCAGCTGCGGCCACAATGGCACTGTCTTGGATACGCACGCCATGATGCACTTCATAGCGCTCCTTGAGCCCTCGCAAAATTGCGATGGTGTCTTCGACACTTGGTTCCCCGACATTGACCGGTTGGAATCTGCGCTCTAGGGCTGCATCTTTTTCGATGTACTTTCGATATTCATCGAGTGTGGTTGCACCAATGGTTCGAAGCTCACCACGGGCCAATTGTGGCTTGAGTAAGTTAGAAGCGTCCACAGATCCCTCACCGGCACCAGCTCCGACTATAGTATGAAGCTCGTCTATGAAGAGGATTATTTCTCCTTCAGACTCACTCACTTCTTGAAGGAAAGCCTTGAGGCGTTCTTCGAATTCCCCACGGAATTTAGCGCCAGCAAGCATCGCTCCGATATCCATCGATATAACGCGCTTGCCTTGCATAGAAGTCGGCACATCACCGCTGATAATACGGCGCGCTAGCCCTTCCACGATAGCTGTCTTTCCAACCCCAGGGTCACCAATCAGCACAGGATTATTCTTGGTACGCCTGCTAAGAACCTGCATCAATCTTCGGATTTCATCATCACGTCCAATCACTGGATCAATTTTTCCAGCTCTAGCTTTGGCGGTAAGGTCGGCTCCATATTTCTCCAATGACTGATACTTACCTTCTGGATCCTCATCCGTTACTTTTTGGTTTCCCCTGACCAATTTCAAAGCGTGCTCAAGCTTAGCTTTATCTAGACCAGCTTCTTTCAATATCTTTCCCGCTGGGCTAGCGGACTTGAGAGCTCCAATAAGGAAGTGCTCCACACTGATAAAATCATCACCCATGGATTCGCGAGCATTGTCCGCCTCATCCAAGGTCGAACGCAATCCATAGCTCGGTTGTGGCACGGCATTACTTCCCTTCACACTCGTATCCGATGACAAAGCACTTATTACTCCTGCTTTGAGTTTTACCAAATCAACTCCTGCTGATTCTAAGATAGGAACCACAATTCCTCCTTCTTGCTGGAGTAACTCCAACAAAACATGTGTGCCTCTAAGCTCCGGGTGTGAAGACCTTGTGGCCGATTGTTGTCCTTGCTGCAATGCTTCCTGCAGCTTTATTGTCATTTTTTGCATTTGCTTTATTGTCTGAGTTTTCGGCTACCTACGAGCCCCAATCTACTTCTTACACTTTTATATCATAGCAACTATTTGCACACAACATTTTTGTCACATTTATTTACTATGTAGCAAAAAATACTCAGCAGAGTGTTTTGTCGTGGATGCACTCAATCAGATATTTACTTGGAACATCTCATTAGTCACAATCCACCTAACATGTCCCATATTTACACACATGATCCGGACCGTTATGATGGTCGCATGCCCTATAATCGATGCGGAAATAGCGGGCTCAAGCTCCCCGCTATTTCATTAGGACTTTGGCATAACTTTGGAGGCGTTGACAACATGGACGCAGCTCAGGCAATTGTGGAACACGCCTTTGATTCCGGCATCACACACTTTGATTTAGCAAACAACTACGGCCCACCACCAGGCAGCGCTGAAAGCAATTTTGGTGATATGTATCACAGACATTTCAGCAACCACCGTCACGAGCTCATCATTTCAACCAAAGCCGGCTATCTCATGTGGGATGGCCCCTACGGAGAATGGGGTTCACGGAAGTATATACTCAATTCACTAGATCAATCCCTCAAGCGCATGCAGATCGACTACGTCGATGTATTCTACCACCACCGTCCTGATCCGGACACGCCGCTAGAAGAATCGATGGGGGCTCTAGCCTCTGCAGTTCAGCAAGGGAAAGCTCTCTACGCAGGCATCTCTAACTACCCAGCAGATAAGGCTGCCGAGGCTATCAAAATCCTTAAAGGACTGAACACTCCATGTTTGATCCATCAGCCCAGATACTCGCTTCTCGACCGATGGATTGAGGATGGTCTTACCGACGTTCTAGATGAGTACGGAGTCGGCTGCATCACATTCTCACCACTTGCTCAGGGCCAACTAACAAATCGCTATCTGAATGGCATTCCCAAGAGCTCCCGTGCTGGCAAAGAACATGGGTTCTTAACTGAAAACCAAGTGAATGTAAATATCGACAAAGTGAGAAAGCTGGCAAGCCTCGCACAAACCCGTGGTCAATCCTTAGCACAGATGGCACTAGCCTGGACACTAGCCAACCCGACTGTCACATCCACTCTCGTTGGCGCTAGTAGTGTGAAACAGCTACAGGAAAACCTAGAGTGCCTCAAAAACTGTGAGTTCTCAGCAGAGGAATTAGCGATGATCAATGGGATTGTCTAGAACATCTCCAATTGCATCTCATCTTCTTCATCCGCTAGCCTAATACCCACACCTAGCAGACGCACGGCTTTACCTCCACCGCGCGCAAAACCTTCTATCAGTAAGGTTTCTGCTAGAGTAGCATCCACTCTAGCAGAAGCCTTCTCTATGGTAGTCCTAGTGAAGTCCGCAAATTTCAACTTCACCACGACACTCTTTATTGTGCGCTCAGTATACCGCGCTTGATAACTTTCCTCCACTTTTGCCACCAAACGCCGGAGTTCAGGAACTAACGATGAGGCACCGATAATATCTTCACTAAAAGTCGTCTCGTTGCTGATAGATTTACGCACCCTTTGTACCTTCACCTCACGGGCATCAATCCCTCGGCACAAGTCATAAAGCTCCACTCCCCACCTGCCATAGCGCCTAGACATGGCAAATTTATCGAGTTTTTGCATATCACCACAGGTAGAAATTTTATGTTGTTTGAGCTTCTCCTGCATTTTCTTACCCACACCCCAAAGTTTGGCCACGGGTAAATTATCCATGAATCCTTCCACATCAGTCACCGTCCACTGACCATTTGGTTTATCTAGGTCACTCGCTATTTTTGCGATCAACTTGTTTGGTCCAATGCCCGCTGATGCCGTCAATTGGGTTTCCTCAAAGATCTGACGCCTAATCTCACGTGCAATCGTTGAGGCATCCGACCTCCAATGACTGACATCCAAATAGGCTTCATCTAGGGAAAGTGGTTCTATAAGATCGGTGAATCTCCCAAATATGGCGCGAATTTGAGCTGACACCGACTGGTAAACCTCAAAGCGTGTGGGCACTATAATGAGCTGAGGGCATTTCTCCAATGCTTTAAATCCCGGCATCGCAGC
>NZ_JBDOPO010000191.1:0-4280 GCF_039830215.1 Rubritalea sp.
AGAATCAATAACTCACACACCGACAACGGGAGTTGCCGGAGGTGCCCACCATTATTGCTTGATCTTCACTTGATGAAAAAGTAACCGATGATGATATCATGAAGCACACACAATAACTTATGAGCGACCTCGGGCTAGCAGAGTACTCCACACCCCTGTCATAGGCTACGACCCAACTCTGACCACGAAAAATCAGGAATCCGCACCACCTGTGATCGCAGCATAACCATTAGGCTAGGCAATAAGTTTCGTCAAAATGACATATCCACAGCTACGTCGGCACAGTGCTCCACATCAGCCACACGGGCTGGCGTGGCAAAAGGGAACGCACCGCAACGACATCTAAAAAAATCGCAACGACTCACCAAGAGTGGAATTGCGACAATTTTGCACCGCTCAGAGAAACGGCAAAAAAAGCAAGGAAACCCTGCTGAACCCGGGAGCCGCCACATGGACACACTGGCCTGCTCTAAACCCACCAGCTAGCAAATTAAAAATCTCAGTCAACATGAGCATTAAACTTAAAGTCGCTAAGCGGACTATCACATACAAAGCCATGACAACCAACGTTGTTTCTACTCATTTTACAAAGACACAACCGTCAACAGCTGCTAATTTGTTGCACACTTACCTAGTCATACATGACTACGCCAGACTAGGAAGTATATCATCGATAGCATGACTCTCGAGCCTCAGACGTCCGATCAGGCCCTATAGAAATTATTCGCTCTCTAGTTTAGCGTGTAATTTCTTCTGCTTCTTAACAGCGTTTTCATTTATCGCATAGCCGAGGGCTATACATACAACGAAGGCTTCAAGGTAGTAAAATGCCCAGATGGTATTTAGGGCGTCACCAGCGGTAAACCCATAAGTGTGGAGGCCAACATTCAGGAAGTTCACATGCCACCATGAGAAAGTGACTAGAATTGACCCTACCACGGCGCAGATATGAATCCCCCATTCCCGAAGGTAACCGGCCATACGAGCATGGAGAATAATCAAGGCCCATAGCACAATGATGAGTGCGCCATTTTCCTTTGGATCCCAGCCCCAGAAGCGGCCCCAAGAATCATTAGCCCAAACACCACCGAGGATCGTTCCGACCAAGCTGAAGAAGAGTGTGAAACACACTCCACCATACACGATGCGAGTCATGAAGCGGCGGAATGATTTGTCACCTTCGTCGATATTGAAGATGCGCGCAAAGATATAGACATGTGCCAATCCTGCAGTAAGTAGACCACCAGCGTAACCAATCGTGATCGTGACCACATGTGTCGCCAACCAGAAGTTAGAGCGCAGCACAGCAATCAAGGGGTTCATTGGGTCGACTCCTTTTGACTGCTCATACCACATTGCGAGGAACATTCCAGTCGCGGCGAGGAAGAAAGCCATCCCTAGACAGACACCACGCTTGGTGACGTACTCGATAAAGCCTAATACCAAGATAGTGATGGCTGTGATAAAGGGAATGGTATCGTAGAGATTTCCTACTGGAGGACGCCCCATAAGTATACTTCGATGAGTGATACCAGCTATCACGAGAACGCCACCAAGGATCAATAACACCCACGCTACACGGTTACAATTACGGCCCCACTGAGTGGCTGGTGAAATCCAACCACAGGCGACAATGATGAAACCTAGAATAAAAGGCGTGAGAGAATAGTAGAAATAATCCATACGGTAGTAGGCCATTTCACTCTTCAAACCAGCGCCCTCGCCTCGTGCTTCCATCTTGCTCTGCACATTACTTTTATAGAGCTTTAGAGCCTTGAGTAACCCTTTTTGGTCACCATCACGGTAGGCCAATGCTAGAGTTTCCATCTCGCGTAAGTAGTCGATCTGGTCCTTATCCGCTGGCAACTTATTCTGCATGTAGCCAGAAAGCCAGCCTTCACGTTTTGGCCAAGTCGCCTGATTTGGATTGCTGGCAGGATATAGAGCAATGTCAGAATACACCGAGTCACCTATGCGCATAGAAATCATCGAAGCCACCTTGCGCAGCCCATCCATATCGCCACCTTCTTGTTGAGCTGCAGCAGCCAGGAACCGGCTAAGCTGTGGCCACCTTTGTACCCAAGCTGAAAAAAGTCGTAGTTCATCACTGAGTGAACTATCCTTATCAGCCATCGGTTCTTTTACTGGTGTGAAATGTGAGCTAATAGCCACATAGCTCTGAAGATTTGAAACGAGTGCTAAAAATTGGTCTTCGACTGGGTCTCGGTCGTCCTTTGGCTTTGCCCCAATCTCACCACGCAATTTATCAACCTGCTGTAAATGCTTTTCGAGATTCGCCATGCTGTAACGATCACGGCGTTTTTTCTCGTCGTGAGCCACTCCAATCATGTCGAGCACAGCGTCATCTTCCACCTGGAAGACATTCATCTTCTCAGCGAATGCATCGCGGAACATCAAGTCTAACACCCATTCAGTAGGCGTGATCACTACTTTTTCGCCATTGCTCTCAAAGCGCACCTTACGCTTACCATTGATAGCTAGCAGTTCAAACCCAGCCCAAGTCGAAACTGGCTTGATTCGTCCGTCGGCTTGAATTGCCATGGAGCCAAATTCAGCCACAAGCTCAGGGTCCCATTTTTCATAACCATCGACCACATTTGGTGGCCCACTGATGATTGAATCCTTAGCTGTGTAGAGCAATAAAGATGCAACAACAACGAGGGCAAAAACGAACCCTATCCAACGACCAATTTTACTACTTCTCATTTTTGCTCCTTGCTATACTGGTGGATACGAACCCAAAAAGTTTGATAATGAAGTGCACGAAAAGTGCAATCCCACAGGTGTAGATGGCGTATTTGGGCCATTGGTCCGATGGATTAGTTTTTACCGTAAAACCAGATTCTACCTTCGGTCCTGCATCGTTCCAGCTGGTTTGATAGAATGTGAGATCTTTGTAACGTAGTGGTTTGTTCATTTCGATTTTGCGCATCATCTCGTCCTTGCCTTCAGAATTCAGAACTGTGACGTCGCTTTCGTACATCATAGCCATCCCAGTGCCTGGGTGCTTCTCGCCACGTGAATCATCTAGGCGGACTTTAAATGGCATATTCCAGATTTCTCCGTGGAGGCGGAGACCGTAGATTTTATCTTCAACCGTCACAGTCACATCGTGAGTGAGTCCCTCGAATAAGATCAATTCATGGGTCTTACCTGACGCCCTCTCTTTTATTGTAATAATACAAGCTGAGAAATTTGACTCTTCGAGCCCTGTCGGTTTGATTGGATTTATATAATACCCATCAACGACCTTTGCTCCATCAATTCCTACACCTCGCGCTTGAGCCACTTGTGTGTTAATGTGGTAGTCACTCACTACAACATCGAATGGGAAGGCTGGAAGAAGGAACTCGCGCTGGCGCTCAGGCTTTCCTCTCACCCCTGATAAAACATCCGAATTGAGAACAAGCGGTTCTTGCTTTTCACCCTCTTTAATTTCGGCAATTTCAATAGAGAGTTCCGTCAGGCTGTAAGCATAGTCACCAGTATCACCGACCTCTAATAACATAAATGCCTCTCGTGACTGGTGGTAAGAAACCGCGCCACCAACCATCAGCATCAGCATGCTAAAATGAGAAACGAGCACTGCAGCGTGCTTCCAGCCTTTGCGGATTCGCATCACTCCACCAATGAGTAAGTTGAGAGTGAAAACAGCGCAGACCCAATAACCGCCGGGGAGAATGATCGGTAGATCTTTCTCATTGATGGTCGGCTGCACATAATAGGCGTTAAAACTGAAATACTTCCTAAGTGTCCAGTAGAGTCCATCAGGCCCGGTTTGTTCAAGTGTGGAGAGCCAGGTCAGGACCAACAAAAGCACCATACAAATGATGGCGACGTGAAACCCGCCGAGGAAGGCGAATACTTTGGCAATGGGGGTGGTTGGTTTCTTACTCATTACTTACTTCCATTGAATGCTTTCACAAAAGGTGGTGAAATTCTCGCGCTGGGCTAGAACTTCTTCTTTCTTTCCGATCATTTTCACGGTGATCAAGTTGCCTCTGCTCTCAACTAGCAAGCCCAGCAATGCAGCATCTTCAATATTGATTCCGCGCATACCAGCAAAAGTTCCTTGTGATTCTAAAATGACTGCATTGGCACCAAGCACGTCGAGCTTTTCTAGCTCCGATACTACGACTGGTCGTTCGTCGCCAAATTGCTTGTACCAACGTTCTGCATTACTCTTAATATCACCAGTGCCTATCGAAATATACACCTCTCCATCATTATTGAATTTACAGTTAAACTCACGAAATTTG
>NZ_JBDOPO010000168.1:0-4271 GCF_039830215.1 Rubritalea sp.
CACCGATATCACCTATGTCCCGATGCCTCATGGGAGCGCTTAGCTGTGTGCCGTGATGGATTGGCATTCGCGTAAGGTGCTCGGCTGGGCTGTCTCAAATACGATGGACACAGGGCTTTGCCTTGAAGCTCTAAATAAAGCATTAGAGTCGACTGGGCGTGTTCCTGAGATCTTCAATACCGACCAGGGGAGTCAGTTTACTTCATCTGAATGGATATCGGCACTCAAGGGTCATAAGATTCAAATAAGCATGGATGGCAAGGGGCGCTGGATGGACAATGTCTTCATTGAGCGGCTGTGGAGAAGTGTGAAATATGAAGAGATTTTTCTATTCGAGCACTCCACTGTGCCCATGCTCCGCGCGGGATTGACCAAGTGGTTTGATAGATACAATGACTGGAGGCCCCACGACTCATTAGGCAACGACACGCCCTCAAATGCCTACGAACGTAAATCTGGAAACACTACCAATCCACAGGAGCAAGACGCCGCCTAGCCCCCAAATCGGCCAAAATTTGATACGGGCTCTAGTCTCACTCTTATATTATTAGCCAACTTATTATTCTATCGCAGCTTATAGTTGGACCTAATGGGCAGAGAACGGGACCCACATCATTTAAACGATAACCTAGATTGTAGAAGTGTCTCGTTTTAGGGAAAACTTACACCATTAACTGTCGCATGCAGACCGCTACTAAAGTGAAGGCATGACGAGTAGCTCAATTGAAGATTGAGTGTGCTTTGTAGTGGATTTCGGTAAGCTGCCACTTCTGCTGCAATGAAGTCAATATTTCGTAGGCTAGTTGTTTAGCCAACTCCTTTTGGCCTATACTATCTTGTTCCGAGAGCTTCCAGATTGAGCTGTAGTAAAGCCAGTGCCCATCTTGTGTCTTTTTAACAGAGACACTACCAGATGTTTTTGGACGATGCCTAGACTTAGGCTTTGTGATATTAAGCGATGTGTAGGCGTATGGGTATGTTGTGCTATGAATGGAAATTTTGTAATGTGGGTATGAGCCTGAAATCTGATTTACGAGTTCTTCTGAGCTTGGAGGCGGGCTTATGAGAGCCTCGGCAGTTTGAAGACCGTAGTGTGATTTGCAACTAGTGTTGAGCACTGCCACTGCCGTAGCAGTTAGGTATGAAATGATCCTCATATACATCTTACCATCAAACACTCAGCTTTTGACCAAAACCAGAAAATTACACAAAGAACTTAAATTTTAAAGGCAGGCGACCGGATTGAGGAGTATATTTGGAGATAAGGGAGAGTACAAGCGGGCCCGTGAGTCGGAGCCACAGGTATATTGAAATATCTTGCTGTTCATCGGTGGCTTAATCACCGAAAAATAGACAAATGCTACGTAAGAAAAGATTCCTCGTGCTGAATTTAAAGCACGTGTCACCCCCGAAGCCCTCCAGTGTAGTCGCTCAGTAAATGAATAGCCCAGCAGAATGATGTAGCTCCGTCCCTGGTTAGTCAGTGGAAAAAGGAGTCAGAGGCTTGTATGATTAAGCTTTTTGAGAGTTCTAACACCAGTAAGAAAGAGTTGAAAAGCTCGAAGTTAGAGAGGGTCAGATGGAGCGTAAATTGGGGCAACTCGTGCGAGACAATGTCTTTATCGAGCGTCTCTGAAGGAGTATCAAGTATGAGAAAATCAAGCTCTGGAGCTACTAGCAACGTAGCAGAACTAGAAGCTTTGGTTGATGACTGGATGGAGTTCTATAACCACCGAAGAATGCATCAATCGCTCTCAAAACAAACCCCATGGAGCGTCTACCAAGAAGCTCAACGACAAGCAACTTAAGCGGGCCTATGGCAATAAAAGCTAACGACACAAATAGATTGCCCACAGAAGGTTAATCACCAACATTAACTCGACATCGATAGAGCTGTCAGGATTTCAATATACACAGTAAATCACAGGCAACGCTTAGGAGACCACTTCACTTAAATGATCCTATCAAGCTTCGAATCAGCCACGTAAGTATTGGAGTGTGAATTTTCAACTGTTTCATGTTCAATGAATTCAGCTTATGGTTTGGCGTGCTTGAGTAAGCAAACACAAGCTATGGCCGAGATAATAAAGTGATTCAAATATATGATGGCAGATAGATTTACCTTCCTAGTGTAGGTCTGGCAGCGTACTTTAACGCATAGATAGGTAAGATGGAAATTCTCATGATAATTATTAAGGTCGGTATTATCTTCTCGGTATACCTCGTGGGAGGACCACTGCTTGGATTCATTATGAAAGGAAATGACATCCTTCGTAAAATATTCTTGGGTTTCACGGCATGGTGGTTAGTTCGACCACCTTCAGACTTCACTCTGATGCTCTATTCTATCGAGACTTATCGTGGGCATACAAAAGGATTTGAATTTAACTTTTTAGAGGGGATCGCAATAGGTTTAGCCCTAAATGCTATCCTAGAAAAAAGACATGACTTCAAGTTGCTTCCCCCGGGCATGCTTTTGTGGCTTGGATGGATCATGGTCTCCCTCTTTTCTGTAGTGAATGCGTTAGAGCCTCTGTATGTCTTCATGCCCGCATTCAAATTCCTCAAAATGGGGTTTATCATGATCGGTGTCTTTGCGGCAATTCGAGGGGAGAGAGATATTCTTGCCGTGATGAGGGGTTTCGCTATTGGCTTGATAACACAAGTCATCGTTTGCCTATGGGGGAGATACGTCGAGGGGGGCTTCAGAATAACTGGATGGTTTGAGCATCAAAACCCGATGTCCATGTGGACCTATATGATAGGTCTACCGATCCTAGGCTTAGCATTGTCAAACGAAACGAGCAAAAAAGATATGTGGCTATATTTGAGTGCCTTCGCCGCTGCTGGTTTGACGATCGTGCTCACAGTATCTCGAGCATCACTTGCTGTTTTTGGTGTTGGGGCGGTACTACTACTGCTTGGTTCATTAGTTAAGGGTTTTACTCCTCGGCGGATATCAATTGCGATCCTCGGAAGCCTAGGTGGTTTATTAGTGATGGCAATCGCTGCTGATACATTTATGTCAAGGATTGGGGTAGATAGTAGTCCTAAAAACGACCTGCGCATGGCTCTCGACAAACAATCACGGGCAATGCTTGAAGATCATCCGGTCGCGGGTATTGGCTGGAACAACTACGGCATAGCCAATAGCCGCCCTAGGGGAAATAAATACTCAGCCATTCTTGAGCAATGGGAGAAAAATCGCGGTCGTAGAATAGTACCAAGATTGTTTATGTCTAACCCATTAACGGAGAGCTTGTATTGGCTTTTACTAGCTGAGACTGGATATTTGGGGTTTTGTTTTTTCTTACTTTTTATGATTCAAACGTTTTGGTTTGGTGTCAGAAATACGCTTGCTTTCTGGAAAACCCCCTTGGGGCTGCTGTTCTATGGGATTACAGTTTCACTAGCTCTCACCTATTTACACGGCCAAGTTGAACGCGTTCTGACTCAGACAAAAAACTTAAGTACATGGATCATTCTATGCACCATCCTCTCGAAAGCTGAGTGGTGGCGAAGACTAGAAAAGAGAGGGCTCAAATAATAAAAGAGGCTCAGATAGAGCGTAAAGTGGGGCAACTCGTACTAGAGAAAGACTTTCTTCTAAAAAAAGTGCGAACAGCTGGGAATCGATGTGAGCGAAAAACTATGATTGATACCCAGCACGCTTTATCAATGAGACAGCAATCAGCTTTGCTGGAGGTCCACCGCAACCGCTTAAAGCCCAAAAGGGCTAAGATCAGTGAGGAGGATCACACGAGCATGCTGCATCTTGATGAAATCCACTTCAACTAGTGCCACATGGGGCAGCGCAACTTGATTCACGAACTCAGAGACAGTCCTGTGACGGCTGCGGATGAAGTCTGGTGCACTGACATCACTTATATACCAATGCTTAGAGGAAACGCTTACTTGATTGCTGTGATGGACTGGCACACGCGTGGGGTAATAACACGAGAAGTCTGCAATACGATGGATACTGCGTTTTGTCTTCGGTAATCACCTAAGGCATGCAAGCTACAGGCGGGCAACCTAAGATCGTCAACACTGATCAAGGCAGCCAATTGAATAGTAAAGAATGGGTGTCAAAAATTGGGTCTAGAGGGAGCACAGTGAGCACAGTGAGCACAAAAGTGCAGATGAGTAGCGCGACAAGCAGAGTGAGCATAGCGAGGTTCGTTATTAGCTAGAAAGCTGAGGAGTGACAATAAGAATGACCGTATGATTGTGTAATTGTAAAAAAAGGCTTAGCTCGAGGTGGAGGGCAG
>NZ_JBDOPO010000018.1:0-4259 GCF_039830215.1 Rubritalea sp.
GAAGCTATGGATGCGTTGGACTCGCCCTTGCGGCGTAGGATAGATATGGTATACCGCTCTTCGCTGCTCAGATGTTTATAGGTCATTTGGCACAGGCTCGGTTTTGAACGGTGAAGCCAGTGCTGATACTAATCAGCATCTGGGCCGTTGTTCAAGTTAAGCGGTGCACTTCCGGTTTGAATCCAAGGCGGTTAAACTAGAAGCTAGCTACAAGCTCAGGCCTTTTCCTATCCCTTACAGTTGCCTAAGCGACTAAAATTCGCGGATACATACAATTAAGTTAGAATGGTTTTATCTGAACAGAGACACATTGGACTGCATTCTTCCTATCACCACTACACGAGTGGTTAGATTTTCTCCCACAGATCTCGCACGAAAAATGAGGGTAGGCATCAAGGATGCTGGCTCATGATCTACAATCTATTACTCAAGATCGCTATACAGCTCTTAACTGGAGAAGTAATGGAGGTTGCAAAGAATCGAAAATAGCCCAGATTCCCGCCAGAAACACCTCACAATGATTGCCTACGGAAAAACAGCACGCTGTGCACTTGCCGCACTTTGTCACCTGGCCCAATTCTATGAATCAGGAACTCTGCGTGGATCCCAGAAGATCAGTGATGCTGTCAACCTCCCCCAGACGCTTGTAGCAAAGGTCCTCACCTCTGTTTCCGCAGCTGGAATTATCGAAGGCATGCGTGGCCCCAATGGAGGCTACAAGCTGACCAAGGCCCCTAGTGAAATATCTGTGTTCCAAATCGTCAGGATTTTTGGGCAAGATAAAGAGAATGACGACTTCTGCCCAATGGGACCAGGATGGTGCGGAGTGAAAGACCACTGCCCTCTGCACGATACTATACAAAAGTTACGCGACACTATGGACACAGCCCTCCACTCGACAACTCTTGATGATTTCGCTAACTAATTGAGGCTCTTTCGTAGTAATTATCAGGCACATCTTTGCACACACTGCATGGCTAATTAAGGTAGGCTTCGCCAAGACGGCATTTGAGTGACACCGCTACAATCGCAACTTTCTAGTGGCTATGGCTTTGTCCGATTCGGCAACTTAAGGTGGAGTTGAGGCTGCCCGACCTTGTGATTTATTTTATGACCTTGGGAGGGTGACGACATTTCTCAGGGATTTTCACAGCAAGAAGGCGCAGCGATCTATGTTACATAGGGTGTTGTGTTGGCTAGCTCATTGAAACCCTATTCGTCGAAAGAGCCTGAGTGGGAGGATGTATTTTTGGTAGCATTTGTAAAATACGACCAATGAAGAAAAAGCAATGTGAATCAGACTAAGTCTTGGCGCTATTCTTCAACTATTTTATCGAAAAACAGAAGGCTGCTGTCCAGCCCCAGCGAGTTGGGGGATCAAGGAAATTAACTAATCACTGCGCACGGAAGTCTGGAGGTTAATACTCCACGCGATCGCTGCGGTGAGTTTGAACCACAGTCCATAGCTAAACATCAACGACGCCTTCCGAGCTTCAAGCTGAAGGTTCACTCCATACGGTCAAGGAACTAGGCTGCACAAAATTCAAGATCAGCTAGCATACATCTATCAAGTTTAATCAACTCATAAAATCAGACAACAAAGCTTTGCTCAATAACATAAATAATCTATTTATAAGCGTCTTAGACAAATTTCACCCAACCGCTTATCTCGACACCTTGGTGGCTAAAGTGCATGGCTAGGGAGGTGTCAGTAACCGTACAGTGCATGTTGCCCTTGGAGTTCACTTGAAAGCGCAAAAAAAAGTTTGGGGCCTCTGGCTAGACAAAACTAAGGCTCCAAATTTCGCTTACGCGTTCTCACTTAGGTGAAGAATCGTGGCATTAAAGGCATCCTCTCCGCCGGAGTGGATGGGCTCAGCGCCTTCAGCTATGCCATAGCCAACTCCTACCCCATGACCCCAGTGCAGCGTTGTATTATCTACACTATACGCGCCTCATTGAAATGCTGCGGCAGGAAGCTCTGTAGGTTCAGACAAAGGTGGATCTTCACTACAGCCTTACGCCGGCGATGCTATGTCCAACTGGTACTGTAGTAGGGCTGAGCTATCATAGATAAGTCGACCGCGCAAATCATCTTGGTAATCCTTGCTATCGAAGGCGGCACCCTCTTGGGGGCTTGTTTATCTATGCCGTGTTTACGAGCGAGTTTATTGACTAAATAGGAAGAAAAGAGCATGCAGAGCAGAATGAGCACAGGTAGTTTGTCTTTGTAGGAGGGTATAGTTAATCAGGCCCATCCTCAGTGGAATCAGCCACCAGCTATCTCTTGTCATTGAGCAGCCTAAAGGATGAATGTGAGTTTTATAAACAAAGCTAAAACACCTAACATCAATTAAAGACAAAAAACTCTTTAATGCTTCATATTATTCATTGACTCTTATACAGAGATACTGAGCACCAGATAATCGGTACTAATTTATCAATCACACTGACCTAGATAAATGACAAATCACACAAGAAATACTCTCATAGCCATGGCGTGCGCAATGAGCTCATTTATTGAGGCTAGCCTCGTTCTAGCAGAAGCTGACGATCACCTCAGCATTCTAAACGAGCCTATTGTAGGTAAAGAAATAGCCACTCTTACTGACGCGCCAAATGTCCCCCCGAAAATCACCCGAAATCATCGAACTAAAGTCGTTGTAAAGCTCGAGGTCAGAGAGATCGTCAAACGCATGGCCGACGAAGTGGACTACACGTTTTGGACGTTCGGCGGCAGTGTTCCTGGAAAGTTTATCCGAGTACGCGAAGGTGACCTCGTTGAGTTTCATCTGGCGAACCACCCATCAAGTAAGATGCCCCACAACATCGACCTTCACGCGGTAACAGGTCCCGGTGGCGGAGCTAGTTCATCATTCACCGCTCCTGGATACGAGTCTGAATTCTCATTCACGGCTCTCAACCCAGGTCTCTACGTATATCACTGCGCAACGGCCCCAGTTGGTATGCACATAGCAAATGGTATGTATGGCCTCATATTAGTTGAACCTAAAGAAGGCCTACCGAAGGTCGATAAAGAGTTCTACGTGATGCAGGGAGATTTTTACACCAAAGGTAAATATGGTGAAGCCGGACTCCAGCCATTCAGCATGGAAAAAGCGATTAAAGAAGATGCGGATTACGTGGTTTTCAACGGATCTGTGGGAGCTCTTACTGGCGACAAAGCGATCACCGCTGAGGTTGGTGACAGTGTTCGCCTTTTTGTAGGAAACGGTGGACCAAACCTTGTTTCTTCATTCCACGTGATTGGTGAAATTTTTGACAAAGTCTACACTGAAGGTGGCCTTGGTGAACCTAAAAAGAACGTACAGACCACGCTCGTCCCAGCAGGCGGATCAGCCATTTGTGAGTTCAAATTAGACACATCTGGAACCTTCATTCTAGTCGACCACTCAATTTTCCGCGCATTCAACAAAGGGGCCATTGGAATGCTAAAAGTCAGTGGTGGAGACGAAGCCAGCAACAAAGCGGTCTATTCAGGAAAAACTGATGACCGCATTTATCAGCCTGAAGGCGGAGCAATCCAAGACATCCCGCAGGCGTATAACAAGCCAGCGAAATCTACAAACAAAGACGAGCGTATCAAGCGCGGTAAGATCACCTACACCCAAGTCTGTAGCGCGTGTCACCAAGCAAATGGCAATGGCATCCCAGCAGCGTTCCCACCATTAGCCCAGTCTGACTACCTCAACAATAGCATCGACGACTCAATTAGCGCACTAGTCAATGGCCTCTCTGGAGAAGTCACTGTCAATGGCGTTAAATACGACGGCATCATGCCTAAGCTAGACCTCTCAGACGATGACGTAGCGAACGTTCTGACCTACGTCTACAACCAGTGGGATAACAATGGCACTGAGGTCACACCTGACATGGTAAAGAAAGTCCGTGCAAAAGGCGCTAAGCCCCTCAATACTGAACGCTAGTAACCTTCAGTAATATTGAGCTAAAATGAAACTCAGCTGCACCCTAATAGTCAGTCTATTATCCTTGCTCATAGCGAGTCTAGGATGGGGTACGGGTGAGTCAATTAGTTCGACACCCATGGTAGAGATCCCCGCCGGATCCTACATCCCCCTCTACACCACTGACAAAACTCCGCGAAAGGTTGAGGCGTTTCGCATCGACACCCTGCCTGTCAGTAAAAAGCAATTCCTCGCATTCGTCACAACAAACCCGAAATGGCAACGCTCAAACGTTTCTCCAATATTCGCAGACAAAACGTACCTGCAAGATTG
>NZ_JBDOPO010000227.1:0-4241 GCF_039830215.1 Rubritalea sp.
CTGAAACCTATTTTTCCTTTACTCAATTCATATCATGAAAAAGCAACTAAGCATCGCCGCAATCGGCCTCGCCTTCACGGCAACCACATTCGCCCAGGAGCCAGCAGCCGCTCCTGCTGCTCCTGCTGCTCCTGCAGTAGAAAAAAAAGCAGAGCAGCTCTCTCCTGAAGAAGTCAAATCACGCACGTCCTATGGGATTGGCTACCAAAGCGCATTCCAGCTCGCCAACGCGGGCTTGATCGCTTCCGATTTCGACAAAGATGCGTTTTTGCACGGCTTCACCGAAGCTCTCTCTGGTGCAGAACTCAAGTTCACTCCAGAACAACTCGACGTAGCTATGCAGACATTGCAGACCTCACTCATGGAGCGCGAGAAAAAGATCGGCGACGAAAACCTCAAAAAAGGCACTGCCTTTCTTGCTGAAAACGCCAAGAAGGAGGGAGTAAAAACAACTGAAAGCGGCCTCCAATACCTTGTCCTCGAAAAAGGTGGAGACAAGAAATATGAAGCACCAAAGGATGCCCCAGGTGGAGTGGACCAGCAGTCAGAGTTCTTTGTAAACTACCGCGGCACACTGATCGACGGCACTGAGTTCGATAAGTCACCAGAAGGCGAGCCAGTTCCATTCACTCTTCAAGTCGTTCCTGGTTTTGCTGAAGCTCTTAAAATCATGCCAATCGGCTCCAAATGGCAAATCTTCATCCCAGCTAAACTCGGCTACGGCGAGCGTCGCTCAGGCTCAAAGCTCGAACCAAACTCAACACTCATTTTTGAGGTAGAGCTCACTAAGATTGGCAAGCGCCCAGCTCCTCAAGGCATGCCATTCAATATGCCTCCAGGTGTAATGCCACAAGGCCATCCTGGACAATAATCTGACGAGACTCTCTGAACACCTCTAAAGCCGCTGATCACGCATCAGTGGCTTTTTTTCTTCTAAAATATACATTCATCATCATATTCCTAGCATGAACGCGATCTTTTACGGACACTCTTGCTTCTCCGTCGAAATCAACGGATACAAAATCCTATTCGACCCTTTTATCTCACCTAACCCAAAGGCCGAAAAAATCAATATTGAGGCTATTGACGCTGATTTTATTTTGATTTCTCACGGCCATGAGGACCATGTTGCCGACGCGGAAGAAATACTCAAACGCACTGGAGCCACTCTCATTTCCAACTACGAAATTGTTTGCTGGTTTGGAGAAAAGGGACATAAAAAAAGCCACCCACTCAACCACGGCGGTTCAGTCAAACTCCCATTCGGCAAAGTCAAATTCGTCAACGCCGTGCACTCATCCGTCCTTCCTGATGGAACGTACGGTGGTAACCCTGGCGGCTTTGTTGTCGAATCAGACGAAGGCAACTTTTATTTCTCCGGGGACACAGCTCTCACCTATGATATGAAACTACTCGGTGACTTTCACAAACTTGACTGGGCAGTCCTCTGCATTGGGGATAATTTCACCATGGGCCACGAAGACGCAGCCATCTGTGCTGAATGGATTGGCGTAGACAAAGTTTTAGGCACGCATTTCGACACATTCCCCTATATCGAAATCGACCAATCAGCAGCGCGTGAACATTTCGTCAGTAAAGGCAAACAACTCTTTCTCCCAGCTATTGGGGAATCCATCTCAATCTAACTCATTTCTATACTATGAAAATCCGTACAGGCATCGGCTACGATGTCCACCAATTCGCTGATGGCCGCAAATGCATCCTAGGCGGTGTCGACATCCCACATACCATCGGATTACTTGGCCACTCAGATGCAGACGTACTCTGCCACGCCATTGCCGATGCGGTACTTGGCGCCTTAGGGCTACCTGACATTGGTTTCTATTTCCCTCCTGAAGACGCAGACATCGAAGGCATTTGTTCACTCGATATCCTCAAAAAATGCCGATCTCTAGCAGACGAAAAAGGTGCCGAACTCCAAAACGTCGATTCAGCCATTGTCGCAGAAGCCCCAAAGGTGATGCCACACCTCACAGCTATGAAAAAGAATATCTCAGATGCTCTTGGCATTGAGCCTGAAGATGTCGGCATCAAAGCCACAACAAATGAAACTATGGGCTTTGTTGGACGAAAAGAGGGCATTGCTGCCATGGCTACCTGCTGCCTCATTATTCATAATTAGTAGCCAATGCCGAGCAGCCGCATCAGCGATCTCCCTGAGGAAGATCGCCCAAGAGAAAAACTAGCGAAGTGGGGACCGGCGGCACTCAGCAATGCTGAACTCATCGCTATCTTTCTGAGAGTCGGTGTGCCCGGGCAGAGCGCTATCGAGATAGCCCAAGAATTACTCTATTCTCACGGCAACCTACGAAGCCTAGGCAGAAGCCCGCTTAAAGAAATTGCCAAGCAACACGGAATTGGCCCAGCCAAGGCAGCCCAAATAGCAGCAGCTTTTGAGCTTGGCCTTCGTTCGGCCAAAGAAGAGATAAACAATGCCTCTATCGCCACACCTGAGGAGATTTACAACTTGATGCGTCCCATTGTGGACCACCAAAACCACGAGAAACTCTTTCTCTTGCTCGCTGATGCGCGACTCAAGCACATGCGCACTATCGAACTCTCACACGGCACTATCAACGAAACTCTCTGTCACCCAAGAGACGTCTTCCATTACGTCATTCTCCACCAGGCCTGGGGATTTATACTGGTACATAATCACCCTTCTGGTGACCCGAGCCCAAGTCAGGCTGACAAACAAATGACTCAACAAATCTCTGCCGCGGCAGAACTACTCCAAGTGCGCTGCGTTGACCACCTTATCATCGGATCTCCCTCAGCCCAGCGTGATCCCTATTTTTCATTCCGCGAACACGGACTTATAAACTAACACCTCCATGATCCACCCTACCGCCATCATTCATCCCAACGCCACTATCGGCTCTAACGTCAGCATTGGAGCATTCACTATCATTGATGCCGATGTTCATATTGGCGATGACTGCACCATCGATCCCCACGTTTGGATCAGTGGCCAAACCACACTCGGTAAAAAGAACTTTGTTGGATTTGGCTCACACATTGGAGGTGATCCACAGGACACCTCCTTTGACAAATCTACTCGCTCAGGTGTCCTAATAGGTGACAACAATACGATCCGCGAGCACGTCACTATCCATCGCAGCACCAGCGAAGGAGGACTCACCACAGTGGGAGATAACAACATGTTTATGATCAACAGCCATCTAGCCCACGATGTGCAAGTTGGTGACAGCAACAACCTAGCAAATGGGGTTCTTGTCGCAGGTCACATTCAAATCGGCAACTTTTGCTTCCTCGGCGGCGGAGCCGGTTTCCACCAGTTTATCAAGATCGGCGACTATGCTATCTGCCAAGGCAATGCCGCCATCACCAAAGACATTCCGCCTTACTGCATGGCGCACGGTCAAAATAAGTTAGCAGGTCTCAATGTCATTGGCTTACGCCGTGCCGGCCTCAATGGCGAGCTGCGCAAAGAAATCAAAAGTGCCTACAATCTCCTTTTTAAAAGCGATCTAAGCATGACCGACGCTCTAACTCAGGCTGACCAACGCACTTGGGAAGCCCCCACACTCCTCCTCATCAACGCAGCGAAGAACCCGTCGCGCAAAGGCATCATGATGGCCTAACTGAAGCGCTCTTCACTCTAACAAAAAAACGCAATGGACACTCTCCTTTGCGGTTTTTTGTAGGGCTAAAAAAATACGGGCAAGACCGAAGTCTTGCCCGTAGAAATTAGTGTTTACTAATTAGCTAAGATTAGAAGCTAACTGAAAGAGCTACACCACCGTAGAAACGATTTTGCTCAGTACCTTGAGAACCGTCAATAGCTGCCCCGTAACGCTCAGCTCCACCAAGCTCCCATGAATATGCGAGATAAGGTGAAAGTGTTGCGTTCTCGGAGATCGCGATGTCGTATGAAGACTTGAGTGTTATGTGTGAAGCACCCCAACCTTCAGCGAGGAAACCTGATGTGAGTGATGTGTCCAATGTGTTACCGAAAACGTCAGCATCCTTAGAGAAAACAAGCTCGTTGTAGCCATCGTTGTCTACACCGTGCACGTCCCAGAAGTATGTGTAGCTAGCATTGATGCCGTAACAGAAGTCTCTAGAAAGGCCGAAGTATACTTCGTGACCGTCAGCAGCATTTCCATCAAAGAACTCATAGAAGATGTAACCAGTTGTGAAACGAGCCCAGCCGAGATCCTTAGAAGCGTCGACCCAGAGATCAAGTTCGTCAAGAC
>NZ_JBDOPO010000309.1:0-3732 GCF_039830215.1 Rubritalea sp.
CATGGTGAAGCACTTCCTGTGACAAATTCTTCAGCGACACCACAGCCGCGCATCAAACGCCATTTGTAGTGGTCGTGCTTGAGCCAGAGCTCCCAAAGATTAGCGAAGTGGTGATCGTCGAGGATCTCCTGCTGGTTTAGGTGCGTGTGGAAGTCGATAATTGGAAGAGGGGCAGCGATCTCATGGTAGAGCCGCTTTGCCGTTTCCGTATCGAGGAAAATGTCCCGGTGTAAATACATGCTTAGATAGCGCTCAGTGGTTCGAATCCGAGTGATGCCGCGATTTCGTTGAGTTCAGCAAGCTCGGCGTCACTGAAGAGTAGACCACCAGCTTCTTCTGATTTTTTAGCAGCTTCGGCTTCGAGTTGTCCTGGGAGAATGCAGTTTCTGTTGCCTTCGCCGAGGATGTTTTCGAGCACAGCTTTGACGTTGCCTGATTGGTCTTTTCCATCGGCAAATGCACCGCCGGAGATAGCATCAGGGTGGATGATCTGGAAGAAGAACGCAGTAGTTGTTTTCACGTCTGTGCCGGGCTGAGCGTGGCCGCGCAGTGTAGGAAGTGAGCCGCCGATGAATGCTGCTGTAATCTCGTTGATGAGTGAGAGGCCGTAGCCTTTGTGTGCACCGAATGGAAGTAGTGCAGAGACTTCATTTGGGTCAATAGTTGGCTTGCCGTCGCTGTCTACCGCTGCGAGTTGTGGCAGTTCTTTGCCTTCGCGTTTGAGCTGTTGCACGCGGCCCATTGCTACAGTGGATGTTGCCCAGTCGATACAGATTGGGTATCCGAGGGCATCAGTAGTTGGGAAGCCCCAGCTGTGTGGGTTGGTGCCGAGGGTCGGAGTCTTTCCACAGAATGGAACTACTTCAGCAAGTGTGGATGTGCAGTTTGTGTAAGCAATATAACCACGCTTTGCTGCTTCGATGACATAGCCGCCACCCCAGAGGTAGTGGAAGCAGTTGTCGACGCTGACGATGCCAACTCCGTGCTTTTCAGCGAGCTCGATAGCACGCTCGAAAGCTTGTTTGGCAACAGCCTGCCCGAGCTTTTTGTTGGAATTCCATGTCTCTGCTGCGCTGAAGCGGTTTTCAACCACTTCGATTTCTGCACCAGGGACACAACCGCCAGCAACTGAGCCGAACAGGTCGTCAAGATGGAGAGCTTTGAGAGCATTGTGTGTGCGGTTGCCGTGCCATGTAGCTGCGGCGCACATTTCGGCTGCAGCGCGCGCTTCGTCAGCTTGGAAGCCACGTGCTTCGTAGGCTGCTTGGACGAGTTTGTTGTGGGATTCTACGGAAATGACGTTCATGAGATTGTGGAAATGATTTGAGTTACGATGTCTTGAGGTGTGTTTTCAATCGAGACGGTGAGTGTGTCGTCGCCTGGGGTTTCGAGGGTGGCGAGCTGGCTGTCTAATAAGGATGCTGGCATGAAGTGCTCGCCTTCTTTGCTGCGTTCTTCGAGTCGTGCTAGCAATGTCTCACGGCTTCCATGAAGGTGGACAAAGCTAGGTAGCACTTTTGCCGTTTCGAGCAACTTGCGGTAGCTTTGCTTGAGTGCGGAGCACGCGATGATGATCGGCTGGTCGGAGTGTTCGTCTAGCAGGTCGCGTAGAGCGATCAACCAGCCTTGGCGGTCATCATCAGTGAGGGGCGTGCCGCTAGCCATCTTAGTGATGTTAGCGGAGGGGTGGAAGTCGTCGCCGTCGAAAAAGGCTGCACCAGTAGCTTCTGCAAGCTGAGTGCCAACAGTAGATTTACCACAGCCACTTACCCCCATGAGGATGACTGAGCTGCCTAGCGGTTGACGATGTTCTGACATGCTTCAGGGCCTTCGGTGAGTATTTGCATAATGTTCTGCGCAGCAGTGGATGCCATCGCGGCATTTGACTCTTCAGTGTTTGAACCGACGTGTGGTGTCACGAGAATGTTCGGCAGCGTGCGGAGGTCCTTACCTTCAGCTTGTGGTGTGTATGGCTCGTTTTCGAATACGTCGAGAGCCGCGGCTGCGAGGTGGTTGTTGGATAGTGCGTCATAAAGGTCGTTTTCGCAGACCAGAGCACCACGAGCAGAATTGATGAAATGTGCGCCAGCCTTCATCTTAGCAAAGAATTCAGCGTTGGCGATGTGTTTGGTAGACTCTAGCACAGGAAGAAGGGTGAGAACGTAATCTGCGTCCTTTAATGCTTCGTCAAGAGAAGTCGTGTAGTGAGTAATTCCGTCTTCTGGTGCAAAATTCGGTTTCTCCATGATGTCGTATCCTGTGACTACCATACCGAATCCGTGATGAAGCTTCGCCGCAAGTGTGCGGCCGATGCGGCCGCACCCGAGGATCGAGATGTTGCGGTTACGTATTTCAAAGCCGCCCTTAGGAGCCCACTGGCCCGCGACTGTGCTAGCATGTGCGTCATGGATGTGGCGTGCGAGTGCTCCAATCATCCAAACTGCGTGCTCGGCAACAGCATTGTCGAGAACTCCTGGAGTGTTTGCGACCCATAGACCGTTCGCGGTCGCTAGGTCTTTATTCACACTGTCGTGGCCGACGCCGTAGCGGGCGATGACGCCGCCTTTAGGGAGGCTGGTGTAGAGTTCGCCCGTGTATGGGTGAATGTCGGCAATAAATGCTTTGACGTTATTGTCACGAATAGCAGCTGCAAGAGTGGGCTCGTCTTCAGCGACGGGGGTGAACTGAAAGCTCGTAGTCGCATTCAGAGTTTCAAACGTACTGCTCGCTTTGGCGTAAGAGATTTCAGAGACAAAAATGGTTTCCATCCAGATAGGTTGCCCTTCGATGTGACCTTTGAACAATATTACCCTGCGTATATGTAATTTTTAATATGCGACGTGCGGGTTTATTTTCGCGTCGGAATGTGACGTGGGACAAGCCACGGTCATTTCTTACGAAAGAGACTTGGAGGTAAGCCATTTTTCTCTTTGAAGTTACGCCTAAATGTGTTGATTGATGTGTGGCTGATCAGTCAGCAATCTGGGACACTACTAGTGTTGTGTTCGCTAGTAGAGGGCGGTGTGAATTTTATAGTTCAAATTGTATTTTCCGGGGGAAGCTCAAGCGGAGTCGCGGTATACAGAACGCATATGCGATTCTGGAAGCTTAAAACTGTCGGTTACTATAGCTATTGCTAGCTCTGTGTTGGCCGTCTCGCTCATAAAGGGGGTGTGCTTGCTCACTATATAGTCGGTGATGATTTTGTAGGGAATAGAAAGGCCTGTGGCAGCCTTCTTTAGGCGAATGAGCGGCGTGAGTACTAATGCTTGGTGTTTATTGGCCGAATGTGAAGTTTCCTTTTCGCAGGCGTAGCTGTTGAGAGTTGCGCCGAGGCTCTGCATAGTTTCTTCGCTCATTGGAATAACTGAGTTACGTAGTAGTTCGATATAAGGGGAGCCGCTCAAGCTCAAAGGTAAGTCTATTTGTTTCCAAGTTACTAAAGTGATACAATTAGTGAGGAGGAATGAAGAGTGCTTCGCTGGGTCGCAGTTCGACATTTAGGTGATCTAATTGGATGGACGCGGAGGTCTTAAAGTTGAAAATAGCTACAATTCTGTGGTGTGAACGATTCTTTATGCTCTCTTGTTGTAAAACCTGCTTATTTGGCAGCCTAAAGAATAAAGGGCACCACCGGCAACTCCCGTTGTCGGTGTGTGAGTTATTGATTCTTTAAATTTGCGAGCATAGCTCGTTTTGTCGATAGCCACCCTTCGGGCTGGAAAGACTTTC
>NZ_JBDOPO010000309.1:3742-4235 GCF_039830215.1 Rubritalea sp.
GTTCTTCGCTCACGGATATGAATCCGTTCAATCATCACGCCTTGCCTTGCTTGAAATTCTTTCCAGCACCACCAACGCTAGTTGCCGGAGGTGCCCTAAAGGATTTTACGCTAAACTTGGAGATTCATTCTCTACGCCACTTAGATGGTCGATATGTGTGGTTACTTATGTTGTCCTCATATCGATCATAATTTAGTCGGATTGGTGAAGCGAGAGTCAAAAGTTAGCCTTAAGCAATCGGAATGGTTGAATGACGTGGGCGCGAATGAAAAGCGCATCAAAATTTCAAAAAGACCTGTGAGCAATTACCAGCAAAAACGTAGTTCGATAACTGTGCCGAAACTGAATATTACAAGCTATTGCTGCTGTTGTGGTTCCGACGATGGTTGTTGCGTTTTCATGTTAAGTTGTGGTTCCGTTCGTTTAGGAATCCAAAAATAATGCATGTGCTCATCTTCGTGCTCAGGGTAGGAGTAAAAGAGTTTTATTTGTG
>NZ_JBDOPO010000048.1:0-19000 GCF_039830215.1 Rubritalea sp.
AAGGCCATAAATAACGCAACATCAAGCCGTTTAGACTCTGAAATTGTCTGCATGTGTTCAGAAATCTTACTAAGTTATTGTACCTGCTAGCACTTCAACTAAAAGCACAATGTTTGGATTAATAATCCTAATTCTGATAGTAACGACACGTTCACTGTAGGTTAATTCAATGCCATTATCTGCGACAAATCAAAGAAGAAGAAGAAGAAGAATAAGGTGTGAAGCCCACTGCCACCTCCACAATACTCACCCCATGGGTGCTTATACTACTTTGCATCATTTCTGCTGAAATTGACGGTTGAGGCTCGAACCTCAGCTAAGATTCTTTAGCTTGGGGAACTTGGAAGGAAGACGGCTATTCGATCGAACTTAAAATAGGTTCGACATATTTTGCTTCCCCACTGATGAATAACACTCCGATACTTGAAGGTGAATGGATTACTACGTCTATGTTTCAGCTCTGATCATCAAGAACAACACATAAGTTTTATTGAGGACGCGGAGGGCTACTCATAATTCCCGCCCCTCCACGGAGTGCTCGCCTCAAAATCCTAGTCCATCATGTAAAAGATGCTCTCGATAGCTTCCCTAGACCTCAGCAATAAAGCCTCTTATTGACAATCTTTGCCAACTACCTCAATTTTTATCTATGCCTTCTGACTCAAAAAACTATGCCATTGCTCGGATTGATCTTCCGGATGCGCGTACCCATGGATGGCAAGTACGACTCCAAAGACGAGGCATCAAGTATGCAAAATTTTTTGCCGACGCACCTCTCGGCGGCATCGAACTCTCACTGAAGACTGCTCGAGATTGGCGCAACAACCTTTTGGGCCGCTTGGAAAACGAGGACCGCGCTCGCATATGTCAGCGCTCAACTCGCAATTCATCAGGTGTTGTTGGGGTATCTAAAGTCTCAGTCGTCACAAATGGAGTCCGCTACACATTCTGGCAAGCCGCATGGTCGCCTGAACCAGGTAAACGTCGTTGCGTAAAGTTCTCCATCAAGCGCTATGGCGATACCGAGGCATTTGAACTCGCGGTACTCGCTCGCACTGAAGCCATTGGACTCTGATCTCCAAGAAGTTTATCGACTCCTTGCATTTTACTCTTCACAGCCATGCCTTCAGCCTTCAACCTCCACTTCATGCAGCGTCTGATAGGCTCATTCATTTTTCTCCTTGCTCTCGTTTCTACGAGTCTAGCTTCCGAGCACGTTATACTAACAGGCGGCACAGCTCTCAGAAAATGGGAAAACTATCGAGTTGAAGGAGACCGACACGATAAGTGGTGGGCAAACTTTGTCCGAGCCTCCACTCTCCAGATGGATATTCTCAAAGCCCAAGAAGGTGGCAATCCATCATTCACGTGGTACGTCTACAAAAAGTCTTACGAACTACGCGGCAGAGAAGACGGAAAACCCTACACTACCTGGATCACCGAACAGGCACAAAAGCGCGGAGCTCAACTGGTTTGGATCCACTCTGGTGATGACTTCATTCAACAATTCAACAAGCTGCCACTTGGCGGCACCCGCACATTCAACTATTTCGGACACTCCAACAAACATTGCTTCCTGTTTGACTATTCATCCCAAATCCTAGGCGTCTCAGCCGCATGGCTCCACGAGTCAGAGCTGGAAAATCTCAGTTCACGCCCCTTTGCCAAAAAGGCAACATGCAAGAGTTGGGGCTGCTATACAGGTGAGAGCATGAATCGGTTCTGGAAAAAAGCCACTGGCACCAGACTGATCGGAGCCAAAGGAAAGACCGACTACACAGCTCTCAGCTTTGGTAAAATGCCCACTGTCAACGGACGCTGGGTGCGCTAGCCAATACACACTTTCTCAACTAATCATCCAAACGTATTTTTTATGAAATTCGAAGAACTCAAAGCCTTATATGACCTTCCACTATTTGACCTCATTAAGAAGTCTCGTGAGGTCCACGACGCCAACTGGAAAGACAACGAAATCCAGCTCTGCACACTCCTCTCTATCAAAACTGGCGGTTGCTCAGAAGATTGTTCCTATTGCGCACAGTCTGCTCGCTACAAATCAGGCGTTGAGTCTGAAAAACTGATGGAAAAAGAAGCTGTCATGGAGAGAGCCCGCGTGGCTGCAGCATCTGGCTCCACACGTTTCTGCATGGGAGCTGCCTGGAAAGGCGTTCGCTCCGGCACCAAGCGTTTCGACCAGGTTGTTGAAATCATTGAAGACGTTTCCGAGCTAGGGATGGAAGTCTGTGTCACGCTCGGCGAAGTCGGCCCAGCGGAGGCGGTCCGCCTGAAAAAAGCGGGTGTCACAGCCTACAACCACAACGTAGACACATCCCGTGAGCACTACCCTAACGTGGTTACTTCACACTCCTACGACGACCGTCTCCAAACAATCAAGAACGTTCAAGACGCTGGCATGGCTGTTTGCTGTGGTGGTATCCTTGGGCTCGGTGAAACTGCAGACGATCGCCTGAAAATGATCGAAACCATTTCTGAGCTCAATCCTCAACCTGAATCAGTCCCAATCAACTCACTTATGCCAATGCCTGGCACACCACTTGGTGATTCAGATCCGGTGACAATCTTTGACGTGATCCGTATGATCGCCATCTCACGTATTGCCGTACCAAAGGCAAAGGTTCGCCTTTCTGCTGGACGCACACAGATCTCTGAAGAAGGTCAGGCAATGTGCTTCTTCGCGGGAGCCAACTCCATTTTCTACGGTGACAAGTTGCTCACGGCTAAGAACCCAAGCGTCCAGAAAGACCTCGACCTCATCGACAAGCTCGGTCTCAGTACTCGTAAGCCAGACCCAAACATGGAAATCCCTAAGGCTACTTGCGACAAGGAAGCCAGTCCTTGTTGCGGTTAGTTTCTGAATAAAAAATGAAGAACTTTCTATGCCCTACTCACGGAGTGGGGCATTTTTGTCTCCTATACAAAATCTATTCACCTAAGAAGTTTCCCTCGTTTTGAACAAAACGATTTCCATCACAGGCATCTCAGCCATTTCTGGCCTCGGCACCTCGTTCAGCGCGCATACCGACGCCATGGCAAATGGCCGCACTGGCCTTCGACCACTCAGCGCATTGTTAGGTGACCGTATCGACTGCGGAGATCTCCTGGCATCATGGATTGATGACCGCTCGATACTCAACTCGCGCAAGTGGGCTCCAGCATCAGCCCTAGCTGTTCATTGCGCCAAACAAGCAGTCGTTAACGCTGGGCTTGAGGGGGGTGACCTAAAAAATGCGGCAGTCATTGCCGGTTCCTCACGTGGCAATGCCTGGCTCAGCGACTGGCCTGGCCGTCGTCCATTCAAACTGATGGCAGCCTCTAACTCGATGCATGGCGAGATAGCCTCGGCGGTTACTATCGAGTTAGGCATCACTGGCCCTTGGCAAACAATTTCCTCTGGCTGCGCCGCGTCACTCGACGCCATTGGCATGGCCTGGATGATGCTTCAGACTGGTGTGGTCAAACACGCTATTGTTCTTGGAATTGAACTCCCGCTGGTTCCTGAAATCGTCCAAGACTACATCGACACTGGCGTCCTCAGCACCAACGGCATCAACGACCCCTACCACCCGAACACCTCTGGATTCTTCCCCGGAGAAGCCGGTTGCGCACTCGTCCTCAGCTCTGAAGACATCCCATCGGCCCCGAAGTTAGATGGCTATTGGTGTAATTCCGACGCAGACTCACCCATCGGTATGCCCGCCGATGGCAAAGGCCTCCGAGCCTGTCTCGAATCCGCTCTAGCAAGCCTGCCCTCCGGCACCCAGATCTCTGCAGTTTGTCCACACGCATCTGGCACACACCTGCACTCCTTAGCGGAAGAACGCGCATTGTTAGATGCCCTCAAACCTAGCACACCAATCTCACTCCACCCGCTCAAGCCCTTTACCGGCCACACCGTCGGCGCTAGTGGCGCACTCGACACGGCCATATTAGCCCACTACCTGCGCGAGCAAAAACTCCCACCCAACCTATCCCTAACACCACCACCAGCCCCCTTCATTCTCCCTACCGAGCAAACCCAAGCGACTGACACTATTCTGAAAATCGCAGTCGGTATGGGTGGCCACAACTCAGTCATCGCACTTTCACCGCCAAAGGGGTAAATTTTTAAAAGATGACCACGCTAGAAGTTTCCATATCTGAACAGACCCTCAAAGTTCTAGAGAACGGTGTGGTGCAGCACTGCTACTCTATCTCATCAGCTAAAAATGGAGTAGGCTCTGAAGAAGGCTCGCTCAAGACCCCTACTGGCAACTTCATTATAGCCGAGAAACACGGACACGGTGCCAAAATTCACACTATATTTAAAGGCCGTGTAGCTGTTGGGCAATGGTCGCCCGGAGAACTCTGTGACGACGACCTCGTCACCAGCCGTATCCTCTGGCTCGACGGCCAGGATACCGATAACTCTAACACCAAAGCGCGCTATATCTACATCCACGGCACCAACCACGAAGACAAAATAGGCAACCCGCATTCCTGCGGATGTATTCGCATGCACAACCAAGACGTCATCGAGCTCTTCGAGAATGTCACAGAAAACACTCCCGTCAGAATATCCCACTGAGTAAGTAAGCTCAGTACTTCACTCTTTCACTTCACACTGTAAAAAACATGAAACTCATCATTTTCGACTGCGACTCCACACTTTCCTCCATCGAAGGCATCGACGAACTTGCCCGCGCCAAAGGCCCTGAAATTTTCTCCGAAGTTGAGGCCCTCACTAATGCTGCAATGAATGGTGAGGTTCCACTCGACCAAGTGTTCGCACGCCGACTCGAAATCATCCGTCCCGACCTCGCGACTTGCGCGTCAGTCGAGCAACTCTACATCGACACCGTCGAGCCAACAGCCGTTGCCACACTCGACACACTACGCGAGCAAGGTTGGACAGTTGCTATACTGTCGGGGGGCTTCAAGCGCCTGATCGAACCTCTCGCCGCCTTCCTCCAAATTGAGCGGATCGAAGCAGTGCCACTCAAGCTCGATGAAAATGGCTACTATATTTCCTTCGATGACAGCTACCCGACGACCTACAATGGCGGCAAACCAGAAATCATTCGCCAGCTCAAGTCCGAGTTATCACCAGAGAAAATCGTCATGGTCGGCGACGGAGTTTCCGACCTTGAAACCCAGTCCGAGGTCGATAGCTTTATCGGCTACGGTGGCTACACTCCACGTGAAAAAGTCAAAGCTGGTGCGGACCACTTCATCTATAAATTAGATGAGCTCTTAGCCCTCGTCTAACATCATGGAAATTCCAGCGCATCACCGACACCTCTTCAACGGGCATCAAGAGCTTCTCACTCCTGATGAAGTGCAGGCTTGGCGCAACCTCCAAGTCGCGCGCCTGATCGAGCACTGCGAATACCCAGCCGTCAAAGAGCTCTTTCGCGTACGCTGGCTCACTGACGACACTAAGGTGTTAGCGCTACTGAAAAACGGCTCAGAATCATTCTACCGACACACTCTGAAACGACTGGAAGGCAAAACGCGAAATTGCCCTCAGTGCTCAGCCCTCTGCCGCACCAGCCGTGCCCGACTCTGCCCCGAATGCTCGCACTCATGGTATTAGAGTCTGAGCGTCGATAGATTTCGAAGCTCAGCTCGGTACACATACTCTGCAAGTATTTAACTATTCGCTCCTTTTAATTTGGGGAGCTAACAATTGATCTAGTGGCTTCCAACTTGCCTTCCTCAGTATGTAGTACTCTTTGAGATCTCGGTGAGGCTTCAGCGATATTTGATCAATTCTTGGCAAATTAGCTTTTTCCAAGTGTCACACTATGACCATAGGGCGCTAATAGTTATTTACACTCCAACCTGTAAGGTTCTTCATATCCTTTACCTACCTGTCAGCCACCTTGTCATGAAACCATCACCGCACGAACAATTTAATTTTTATACCTTATAGGTGAGGCCACATTGGAGCCCACTTGAATGAATAAGACCCTCAGACTCTTCCATTACTCCATTCTTACTTCCCTTCATTTTTAACGGAGCATGCTTCTTGTGATTTGACAATGCTGGCCCCGAACACGAGAATTCATCTCACCCTAACTGCACAACATAAAAATTGTGTAACAAGCTTCTCATCACCGTATCCATCCTGACGTCAGATGGCTGAAGTAAACGAAAATGTGGACCAAGGTTCTATTTCTCTATAAAACATCCCTTTCTCCATGCTCACCGAACAACGTGCACATCACTTAGCTAAAGCAAGCGAATCCTTTCAGGAATTGCTCGGCCAGATCTCTGCGAATGAGTTCATCGACTGGGTCATCCACGAACTGGGTCACCCGGAGGCGCTTGACGACTTCCAGCAAGTGGGAGATATCCTCACCAAGGCTGTCCCTCCAAAGCACCTGCTGCACATCATCAGCGGAAACACACCCCACGCCGGGCTTCAGAGTCTGCTTCGTGGTTTACTCATCGGAGCTCAAAACACGTTCAAACTCCCATCAAACAAAACTGGAGCAGAATCGCTTCCCGAAGTCACCGCCTTCTACCGAAGCTTGCCCAAGCAGCTTCAACACCTTTGCCTGTTCACCAGTGAACTCAGCGATTCGTTGCTCGCTAGTGCCGATTGTGTAATCGCCATTGGTTCAGACCGCGCAATTGAGGCAATTCACAGCCGCCTCACCCCACAGCAACGCTTCATCCCGCACGGCCACAAAATCAGTTTCGGCTTGATAGATAAACCTAGCGCTAAAAATGCCCAGCTAGCTGCAATCGACGCCTCTCTATTCAACCAACAAGGCTGCCTTTCCCCCCACGCGATATATGTGAAACAAGGGGCCGCTGAATTTGCCCCAATGTTAGCCAAAGCGATGGAGAGCTACGGGCAACGCGATCCTCGCTACGCAATCGATCTATCAGAAAGTGGGGCCATCCGCAACCTCCGTGAAACCGTCCGCTACAAAGCCGCCCAAGATTCAGACAACTACCAACTCTACGAGAGCAAAGGTGACACCAGTTGGACAGTGATTTTTGAAAACTCCCCCGTCCTGCATCCCAGCCCGTTGAACCGGACAATCTACGTCCGCCCATGGCCAGAAGACCCACGCGAACTAGGTAAAGAGTTGGAATATCTCAGTACCATTGCCCTCTCACCACTCCCAGCATTACTCAAAATAGTAGAATGCCTCACACCTACACGTGTCTGCCAACTCGGAAAAGCACAATACCCACACCTCTTCTGGCACCATGACGGTTTTGCCCCGCTCGCAAGCCTCATCAGTTGGCAAGACATTCATCTTTAAGCGACGCTGTTGAGTCGCAACTAATAATTAACAATTACGAGATCATGAAAGACGCACCTATCCGCACCACCGCCACCATCACCGCGAGACGCGACGACGGACAAACATTCATCGTCACACTGCCGAACGGAAAAACTTCACTCGGCCACTCCCAGCTCAGGCACCAAGAGTACCGTGATTCTCTCGAGATTGGCGACGTCGTCACCGTAGAAATGACCCCATTCGATTTCGGAAAAGCCCGCATTATTCCCACTCCTGCGGAGTAAGTAGGAATTAGGAGATTTCACCTTTTTCCTGCCACTAAGGCTATGAATATTATTTTGGGCACTGCTGGTCACATCGACCACGGAAAATCATCACTCATCAAGATTCTCTCTGGCATTGATCCAGACAGATTGCCTGAGGAGAAAGCACGTGGCGTGACGATCGAACTCGGCTTTGCCCACTTGCGCATGGGTGAGTTTGAAATCGGTCTCATCGATGTCCCAGGCCACGCCGACTTCATCAACAACATGGTGTCAGGAGTTGGCGCTCTTGATATTGCCCTGTTCATCGTTGCTGCCGACGATGGCTGGATGCCCCAGTCGGAAGAACACCTCCAGATTCTCAACTACCTTGGAATCGACAATATCATCATTGCCCTTACCAAATCTGACCTAGCTGAAGACCTCGACTTCACCATCGAACTCGTCCGCGAAGACCTCATTGGCACAACTGTCGAGGAAGCCCCGATCATTCCTGTTTCATCCATCACTGGCGATGGAATCGACGCCCTCAAAGCTGAAATTCTAGAGCGCGCTAAAAACCTCAAGTCAGCCCCAAAGCACCACATCCCAAGACTCTCAGTTGACCGCGCATTCTCACCCAAAGGCACTGGCACAGTCATCACTGGCACCCTCACAGGAAAAGCAGTCAACAAAGGCGATTCTCTCGTCAGCTTCCCTGAAGGCCTCAATGCTAGCATCCGCAATGTGCAAAACCACAACATCGCACTCGACTCCTCAGTCAGCGGAATGCGCACGGCTCTGAACCTGCCCGACCTGCCACTGAAACAACGCGGCAAACCTGGCGTCAGCCGTGGCTCACTACTCACACTCCCTGACCACCTCTCATCGGTAACGACGCTCGACGTCCTGCTCCAGCGCGAGAACCGCTCCATCAAAGGCCAGTCAGCCACGAGCCGTGCCCTAAAAAACACCGAAACCGTCGTCCTACACCACGGCACCAGTCGCACCCGCGCACGTGTTGTATTACTCGACAGAACAACGCTTGATCTCGGCGATAAATGCTTTGCCCAGCTCCGACTCGAATCACCGATCGCGGCCTGCACGGGCGATCGCTTCGTCATCCGCGACGGCGGACAACAAGGCACCCTCGCTGGCGGAATCATACTCGACGCCGCAGCCAAAGCGGGCGGTTTCCGCAGTGAGAAGCGCGCCACATTCCTTACCCTGCGAGAGAAAAGCCCGGAAACCCTCCGCCCATTGATTCTCAGCGAGTTCACTAAGTCTCCAACACTCTCAGCCACCCAACCACTCACTAACATCCCTTTCACCAAAGAGCACATCAGCCAAACGGTCGAAAAGCTGGTGAAGGAAAAGAAGGTCGCCCAGCGCTCTGGCTATATTTTGGCACCTCATTGGTGGAAGGAGATCACTGGCAAAGCCGCTGCCCTGATTGACGCATGGCACAAACACAACACTGATTCTCCCTCCATGCCTATCGGCAAATGGCGTACCCAGTTGTTAGCTGAGTCCACTCCTGAGCCACTACTCGATGCCATCGAGAAACACCTTCTCTCTAACGGCTACTCAAAGCAAAAAGACGGTATCGCTAGCGAAGAACATTCGCTGGAACTACCACAGCGACTCGCACCATTTGCCACGCAAATCCTCAAAGCATTCAAGGCCGGCGGCCTCACTCCGCCGCCGCGCGTGGAACTAGCACCAGACGAAGCAACGCAGCAAGCCCTCACTTTCCTTATCCGATCGGGTCAAGTCATCGAGCTCGACCCAAAAGCATTGTTAGATGCTGCAAACTTCCAGAAACTTCGCCAGTCAGTGATCAATCACCTCGAACAAAACACCCGCGCCACCGCCAGTGAACTACGCGAACAAAGCGGAGCCAGCCGAAAGTTCATTATGCCGCTACTCGAAGGACTCGACGCCGACGGACTCACTATCCGCGATGGTGATTACCGCTCACTAGCGTAACAGCAAACTACCTAAAATTACTCTTATGAAAGAACGCGCCGACGCCCTTCTAGTCTCTCGCAAACTATGCGACTCCCGTGAGCAAGCCAAACGACTCATCCTCGCTGGTGAGGTCCTCACTGGCACCACCGTGATCTCTAAGCCCTCGTCCAAACTAGACGATGATGCACCGCTTACAGTGAAGAAAAAACCAAAATACGTCTCACGCGGGGGGCTCAAGCTCGAAGGTGCTCTCGAATACTTTGACTTCGATCCAAAGGGCATGCTCTGTCTCGACTGCGGAGCTTCGACTGGCGGCTTCACCGATTGCCTACTACAAGCTGGTGCGATAAAAGTGCACGCCATCGACGTCGGCACCAACCAACTCGTCTGGAAGATTCGCAGCGACGAACGCGTCTTGGTGAAGGAAAAATTCAACGCACGCCACATGGTCCCAGAAGATATTGGCGAGCAAGTCGATCTCTGCGTCACCGATGTATCCTTCATATCACTGACAAAAATCCTTCCACCACTCTTCAGCGTACTCAAGCCAGATGGGCACATCATCTGCCTCGTGAAACCGCAGTTTGAACTCCAACGTGATGAAGTAGGTAAGGGCGGCATCGTCCGTGAACCTGAACTCCACCAAAAAGCTATCGATAAAATCCGCGATTTCGTCACTGAAGCCCTCGGCCACAAATGGCTCGACCACACCACCTCCCCCATCACCGGCACCGACGGAAATGTCGAGTACCTCGCGCTTCTCAGCTTCTAAAAATCTGAAGATTGCTATAGCTCGAAGCAGCTCTTGGGGTAAGATGGGTTGTGGTGCAACGGTCAAAACCCTATCAGATTCTACTACAGAAGGTTACCTCCCGACCACGTGCGCCAGTCCGCCTACCTCAGTGCTGAGCCGAGCCTCAGCAGTCCTAACTATAGATCATGGTAAATGTACAGTAGTTAAAGAACCGCAAAATTCGTAATTTTGCACCCAGATAAGACACTATCAGCTGAGTATTCTAAATGCTATCGGTTCAATAGTAAAAACAAGTACTGCATCACCATTAAGCTCGTAGTGCTGCAGTAGGAATATATACACTCTCTCTTTCCATGAATAACAACCATCACGCAGCCCTCGTTCTCAACTGTGGTTCATCCTCGCTCAAGTTTGCTTTCTTTAAAGCAAACGAAGACAGCCCATGCATCGAGGGAATTGCTGAAGAGCTCAATAGTCCAAATGCTCGGTTAAAATACGAATCTCCCGCAGGAAAAGAATCGTCATCGATCCCCCTAGCCGACCACTCATCAGGACTTGAGCAAGTCCTACCAATTCTCCCGTCCGCTCCAGACGTCATTGGCCACCGCATTGTTCATGGTGGCGAGACATTCCGTCAGCCTGCATTGATCACACCTGAGGTAATCGAGCAAATCAAATCCTGTGTACCACTCGCTCCGCTCCACAATCCAGCAGGGCTCATCGGCATTCAAACCACCCTCAGTCTCTACCCCGAAGTCCCACAGGTCGCTGTCTTCGATACTGCATTTCACCAGACTCTTCCAGCCAGAGCATACCGTTACGCCCTCCCCGAAAAACTCTACATAAAACACGGAGTCAGGCGTTATGGGTTTCATGGAACCAGCCACGCCTATGTAGCCCAGGCGGCAGCTAGCACGCTTGGCTTCCCGCTCGCTCAATCACGTATACTTAGCGCTCACCTAGGTAATGGATCTTCCGCGACAGCTATACGTAATGGTGAAAGCGTCGATACCACGATGGGACTCACCCCTCTAGAAGGCCTCGTAATGGGAACTCGTAGTGGCGATGTCGACCCAGGATTACACGATTTCCTCAGCCGTAGCCTAGCTATGGATAGCGAAGCAATCAGCCATTTACTTAATAAAGAATCTGGGCTGTTAGGACTCAGTGGTGAGACCAGCGACATGCGCCGCATCTCTGAGCTAGCTAACCAAGGCCAGCAGGCTGCAGTTCTGGCCATTGAGATATTTTGCTACCGGCTCGCCAAATCCCTCGCTGCTCTGTGCATTGCAAGCGGCGGAGTTGACACCCTAATCTTCACTGGAGGCATTGGCGAAAATGCCGCTCCAATTCGCCAACGTGTCCTAGAGCTACTTGCCCCTCTCGGTTTCATGCTAGAGCCTCAACTAAATGACACCCATGGGTCTACTAGCAATGGCATCATCACCAAGCTAGGATCGATACCCCAAGCTATGGTCATCGCGACCAACGAAGAGCTCATGATCGCCACACTTTCAAGAAAAACTATTTCATAACAAATCACATGCATACCTTCCTCATTAGCCCGGCAGGTAACCACGCTGGTCTCACTTCTGCCTCAGTTGGCCTCGTTCACGCCATGGATCGGCTCGGTATGCGGGTCGGATTTTTCAAACCAATCAGTCAGTCGTACGATGAAACTCACAGTGACCTTTCATGCGAATACGTGCGTGCCATTTCCTCGGTGGCACCACCCGAGCCAATCCCAATGGAAATGGCCCGTGAATGGATTGCCACCGATCGCTCCGAAGACCTGTTAGAAGAAATTGTTTCCCGTTATGAAGAAGCAGCACGTGATGTAGACGCCATCATAGTAGAGGGGCTCCAAGCCTCATCCGACCATGCCTATCTCAACACCCTGAACCCTAGAATCGCTCGAGCTCTGAACGCCGACGTCATTCTCGTTTCAGCTTGCCGCAACATGGATTCTACCCAGCTTAACCAACACCTAGAAACTGCTGGTGAAGCCTTTGGTGGTGTCACTCATTCACAAGTGCTTGGAGTCGTTCTGAATCAAGTGAAGCCATCTGAACTTGTCGGTAGCCAACTCGACACGCCAGATTCCATACTCCAATCCTACCAACACATTTCTCGCGCATGTAGTTGCCTGCGGAAGGGACACCTACAGCTCATAGGCGTGGTGCCCCACCGAGATGCTCTACAAGCGTATCGCGTTTCTGACCTGCTCAAATCGCTCGACGCCAAAGTAATCAACCTAGGTGACGCCAGCCAACGCCGCGTGACTGAAACCCACCTCTGCGCCCGAGACATTTCCCACCTCAGCCACGTGTTCACGGCTGGCTCACTCATCGTCACCCCAGCCGACCGATCCGACGTCATTATTGGCTCTGCCTACGCTGCGCTAAAAGGCACACAACTCGCTGGCCTCGTTCTCACCGGTGACCTCACACCCGAACCTGAAGTCATGGAGTTCTGTAAGGAAGGATTCCTCTCAGGTTTACCCGTCCTACATGTGGATACCCCATCCTTCGTTACCGCGCAAAACCTCACACAAATCCCACCAGAAATTCCCGCTGACGACATCGCTCGGATCAAACAATTAGTGGGTCACATCGCCCGCAATGTCGATATCAGCTGGCTTGAACAACACTGCAAGGCACAGCCAAGAGCTCGCCTGTCTCCCCCAGCATTCCGCTACCTTATCAACCAAAAGGCACGCAGTAACCCAAAACGCATTGTCCTCCCTGAGGGTAACGAGCCACGCACGCTGGAAGCTGCCTCCATCTGCCACCGCCGAAAAATTGCCCGCCCCGTTCTCATAGGAAATCCAGATCAAATCCGCAGCACAGCCAACAGTAACGGCATAGTTCTCCCAGCCAACATTGAAATCATCAACCCGGATAATTACCGTAACCGTTACATCGCTCCGCTTGTCGAAAGAAGGAAGCATAAGGGCGTTTCAGCTGGTCAGGCAGCTAGCATGTTAGAAGATGACATCTACCTAGCCACCATGATGCTCGCCACGGGGGACGCAGACGGCTTAGTCTCTGGGGCCGTGCACTCCACCGCTGACACGATTCGCCCGGCTCTCCAACTCATTGGAACGGCACCCGGTTCCAGAGGAGTCTCCTCAGTCTTTTTCATGTGCCTGCCCGAGCAAGTTCTCGTCTACGGTGACTGCGCGGTCAACCTAGATCCAACACCTGAAATGCTCGCGGACATTGCAGTCCAGAGCACAAAATCCGCACAAGCCTTCGGCATCGACCCGAAGGTTGCCATGATCTCCTATTCCACTCTCGGCTCGGGTTTCGGTGCTGATGTCGAGAAGGTCATTGCCGCCACTGAGATCGTTAAAGAAAGTCACCCTGAAATAACCATCGATGGACCACTGCAATATGATGCAGCATCTAACATAAAGGTTGCTAAAGCCAAGGCTCCTAACAGCAACGTGGCAGGCCAAGCCACCGTCTTCATCTTCCCCGACCTCAACACCGGCAACACGACCTACAAAGCGGTGCAACGATCAGCCAATGTCGTTTCCGTCGGCCCCATCCTCCAAGGCCTAGCCAAACCAGTAAACGACCTCTCACGCGGCGCCGAAGTAGACGACATCGTCTTCACAATAGCCACCACCTGTATACAGGCCCAACAGTAACGTGACCGCCCCGGTCGCACGTAACCAACTTTAAAACTCAACCGAGACGGTCGAGCCACATGCCGACTTATTTCAAAACAAATTGTCACAAATCCTACCTCACGTGCCAATGAGTATAGAAACTACCTAATTTCATGAGTCCCAAAGACCTCATCACGACTCCCTGCCACGAAGACTGGAACGCCATGACCGGCGACCAGAAACAGAAATTTTGGGACAAATGCTGCACCATGTCCACGACCTAACCGGCTACTCTGAAAAGAAAATTCGAGCTCTCAAGGTACAAAATGGCGAGTAATGCGAAATCCAAATCAAGTGGGCTAAAGCAAAGTAATCTTTTCTATCCAACAGCATTGCGAACTAATCTAACACTGAACAGTTAGAGCCGTTTACATTTAATAGAACAAGCAAACTATTTTGCCTACCCAAAGCTATCCCAGCAGCACAGAGGTAACATAAAAAAGCGCCAACTCAATCTAACGAGTTGACGCTGCAAATTATTCAAGTGAACGGAGCGAAGTTACTAGAACTTCACACTTTTTCCTTCTTACCTAACACTCCGATGCAGAGCTTTTAGACTAGTATCTGTATGTCTCAGGCTTGAATGGGCCTTCAACTGGAACATTGATATAGTCTGCCTGATCCTGAGTGAGAGTCGTGAGCTTTGCTCCGATCTTGTTAAGGTGGAGGCGAGCCACTTCTTCATCGAGGTGCTTAGGAAGAAGCTTAACTTCTCCAGCCTTGTAGGTGTCTTTATTCTCCCAGAGATCGATCTGTGCTAGCGTCTGGTTAGCGAAGGAGTTAGACATTACGAAGGATGGATGACCAGTAGCACAACCGAGGTTTACGAGGCGCCCCTCGGCAAGCATGTAAAGGCTATTGCCAGCTGGGAATGTGTATTTGTCAACCTGCGGCTTGATGTTGAGCATAGTCACACCTTCAGCATTGTTGAGCTTGTCGAGTTGGATCTCGTTATCGAAGTGACCGATGTTGCAGACGATTGCCTGATCCTTCATCTTCTCCATGTGCTCGAGACGGATGATGTTGTAGTTACCGGTTGTTGTCACGTAGATGTCACCCCAGCCGAGTGTGTCCTCTACTGTGAGAACGCGGAAACCTTCCATTGCAGCCTGAAGCGCGCAAATTGGATCAACCTCAGTCACAACGACCTGAGCACCTTGGCCGCGGAGTGCCTGGGCACAACCTTTCCCAACATCACCGTAACCGCAAACAACCGCAACCTTACCAGAGATCATAACGTCAGTTGCACGCTTGATACCGTCGACAAGAGACTCACGGCAACCGTAGAGGTTGTCGAACTTTGACTTTGTTACAGAGTCGTTGACGTTGATAGCAGGAACGAGGAGCTTGCCCTCTTTCGCCATCTGGATGAGACGGTGGACTCCAGTAGTTGTCTCTTCAGAAACCCCCTTCCAGTCCTTGAGGACCTTAGCGAAGATTCCTGGCTGCTCAGCGTGTACCTTTTTCAAGAGGTTCTTGATGACCTGCTCTTCACCAGAGCTAGCTGGCTCGTTCACCCAGTCAGATCCATTCTCAAGCTCGAAGCCTTTGTGGATGAAAAGAGTCGCATCACCACCGTCGTCAACAATGAGTTCAGGTCCGAGGCCGTCTGGGCTAACAATAGCAGACCATGTGCAGTCCCAGTACTCTTCCAGAGTCTCGCCCTTCCAAGCGAAAACAGGAACGCCTGCCTCGGCGATTGCGGCAGCTGCGTGATCCTGAGTGGAGAAAATGTTGCATGAGCACCAGCGAACGTCAGCACCGAGGTCTACGAGAGTCTCGATGAGCACTGCTGTCTGGATTGTCATATGCAGTGAGCCCATGATGCGCACATCTTGGAGTGGCTTCTCAGCGGAGTATTTCTCACGGATAGCCATGAGACCAGGCATTTCGTGCTCAGCAATATCGATTTCTTTTCTTCCGAAAGCTGCAAGGGAGATATCAGCGATCTTGTAGTCAGTTGTTTTGTCTAATGTTGAAGTGGACATAATGATTTTTAGTTATTGTCGTTGAATGGTTAAATCGACCATTTTTACGTGGTTAGGTTATTACTTTTTTACGTTATTGGATTCGAACCAATAGAGATTTGATAAGATTTTGTAGTTTGCTAGAGATCTTTTTGGTGTCGTCGAGGAGAGCGGTGTCTGTTGTAGATCTACAATGCCTATTTGATGAAAAATACAATTGTGTTCCTATTGCTGCAAAGGAGCCTTTGGCTACATGAAGAAAGTAGCTCGTGTCTTTTTCAGAACCTAGCTCACTGCCTTCAGCAATCTTCGAAGGGACTGAAATCGAAGAGTAAGGAAATTGATCACGCTCGGCATAGTCACGAGAGTCTTTGAATAATCCTTGTACTGAAACAGCCAACCTACATGACTCCTTCCAAAGCTCTAAATACTCAAAGCCTCGATATGGCATAGACCTAATAACGCAATGACATAACTACCGAACAACCGACCGTTACAGCCTCCTAGCTGATTGCCGCCTTAAGAGCGTCGACCTTATCAGTCTTCTCCCAAGTAAGCGCATCAAGGTTATCTTCGCGTCCGAAGTGACCGTAGTTGGTTGTATGCTTGTAGATTGGGCGGAGCAGATTGAGCTGGCTGATGATCTCCGCTGGCTTGAATGAGAAGACCTCCTTCACTGCATTTTCTATCACTAGTTCATCAACATTGCTTGTTCCGAATGTATTGACGCTCACAGAAACAGGCAGCGGGTGACCAATTGCGTAGGCTAGCTGCAGTTCAGCGCGATCTGCTAGGCCAGCAGAGACGATGTTCTTGGCAACCCAGCGGCACATGTAGGCAGCGGAGCGGTCGACCTTGGATGGATCTTTACCAGAGAAAGCACCACCACCGTGACGGCCCGTGCCACCGTAAGTATCGACTATAATTTTGCGGCCAGTGAGACCAGCATCACCTTCAGGACCGCCGATTACGAAAAGACCTGTTGGGTTGATAAGGATTTCAGTTTCGTCAGTGAGAAGGTTCGCTGGGATCACTTTCTCAATGAGGTCACTCTGAAGGGTTTCACGGATTTCAGATGTCGTGATGGCCGCGGAGTGCATTGTGGAGACGACTACAGCAGTCACGCGTGTTGGCTTGCCATCGACATACTCCATAGAGACCTGAGTCTTGGAGTCAGGGCGGAGCCACTGGTGCTGACCTGACTTACGGAGTGTCGTAAGCTCACGGCCAAGTTTGTGTGAGTAGCTGATAGGTGCAGGCATGAGTTCAGGAGTCTCATTACATGCGTAACCAAACATGATACCTTGGTCGCCTGCGCCCTGCTCTTCCGTGTCCTTGTCGTCAGCTCCCTCAGCATCCACACCTTGTGCTATGTCTGGAGATTGCTGGCCAATCAGGTTGACGAAGAAAAAGCTGTTCGCATTGAACTTACAGTCGTCGTGCACGTAGCCTATTTCGCGGATTGTCTTTTCGATAAGAGCTCGGCTGTCGAAGTCTGCGTGCGTGGTGATTTCACCAGCAAGACCAACAACGTTGTCTTTCACGAAAGTTTCACAAGCCACGCGGCTGTTCACATCCTGCTCGAGGCAGGCATCGAGGATAGTATCCGAAATCGTGTCACAGACTTTGTCTGGATGACCTTCTGTTACGGACTCCGAAGAGAAAATGAAAGGACGGTTCATAAATTTTAGGATTGCATCATTAAATCGTGATGCGTTGATGTGTATACATATAACTCAGATTCCAATGCCGTCAATTCTCAACTCACTAAAACTCATCTCCGATCCCACTCGCCTGCGTCTACTCATCTTGTTGGAGTCGGAGGAACTTAGCGTGGCTGAGATGCAATCCATCCTAGGCATGGGGCAAAGCAGAATCTCTACCCAGCTTTCACAACTCAAAAAAGAAAGCCTCGTGAGCGACCGCCGAGTCGGAAAAAACAACCTTTATTCATCCAGCGCTCCAGCTTCATTGATTCAGGTTGCTCATCAAGCCGCCGAGGAAATATCTGAAATATCAACTGACAGGGCTGCGCTACGACTCACTCTAAGCAAACGCAAAGATCGAACGCGAGCCTACTTTGACGAACTCGCGGGCAAGTTCGGACGTCAGTATGTGCCAGGCCGTTCGTGGAAAGGGCTCGCCGAAGCCTTTCTAAAAATCCTAAACTACGATGTCGTCGCTGACCTCGGCGCTGGAGAAGGTACCCTTTCCCAGCTCCTCGCTCAACGGGCTCAGAAAGTGATCGCCGTAGACAACTCACAGAAAATGGTCGAGTTCGGCCAACAACTCGCCAAAAACCACAAGCTACCCAACCTGGAATACCGCCTCGGGGACATCGAGACCCCACCGATCGAGCCAGAAAGCGTCGATCTTGCAATTTTTTCCCAGTCCTTGCACCACGCCGAACATCCAGAAAAAGCACTTAAGAAAGCCTTCGAGATCCTCCACCACGGAGGCACCTTGGTAATACTGGATCTACTTCAACACAACTTCGAGCAGGCGCGCGAAATTTACTTCGATACTTGGCTTGGATTTTCTGAGCTTTCTGTCACCCAGATGTTAGATATCAATGGTTTCGAAATGATCGAGACGGCTATTGTCGACAAAGAAGATGAACCTCCGCATTTCCAGACCTTACTTGCCACCGCGCGAAAACCAAAGACCTAGCCCTCCACCATTGAACATCATTTCATATTCCGTAAGTCGACTTTTCTCGCTACTTTGCGTAGCTAACTCAATAGTACTCTCAGCAAGTACTCCCGCCGCCACACCACAGGCTACTGCCATTGAAGAAGAGGACAAAACTCCATTGCTGCAGACTAGCTATCACAAGGTCACCAGCAATGCTGTGAGGATCCACCTGGTTAGCTTTGATAGCAGAAACTGCGCTCTCAAAGTCATCGACCAAGCCTCCGGGCCCGCCAGCCAATGGAGCTCTGCGGCCAGCCTAGGAAAATCCAAATGTGCTCTTGCCTGTATCAATGCGGGATTCTTTAATCCCGATGGCTCACCACTGGGGCTTGTCATCGATGCGGGGAAAACGCGTGGTTCAATCAATAACTCATCGCTTGGTGCAGGCTTCTTTTATAGCAATGGAAACCAACTTGGCATCGCTCGAAAGGCTG
>NZ_JBDOPO010000257.1:0-4200 GCF_039830215.1 Rubritalea sp.
ATCCGATGTAGAAACCGAGTTCACCGGCTACGACGAAGACTCTAGCGAAGCAAAAATTCTCGAAATCCATCGTGGCGATGAGTCCATACTCGTCATCACTGACCGCTCACCATTCTACGTAGAAATGGGTGGCCAGCTCGGCGATCTCGGAATCCTCACACCATATAACGATGGTGAGTTCGGCGAAGCTATCGAAGTCACTTCCGTGCAAAAAATCGGCCCAGCCATTGCCCACGAGGTTTCTAAATCATCCGCACTCATCGTAGGTGACACCATCGCTCTCACAGTCGACGACAAGCGTCGCCGCAAGATCGAGGCGCACCACACTGCAACGCACCTTCTTCACTGGGCACTGCACGAAGTCGTTTCACCCGATGCAACTCAGCAAGGTTCGCTTGTGACTACTGATCGCCTCCGCTTCGACTTCACCTCTGGTGCGCTAACTGCTCAGCAGATTGCTGACATCGAGCATAAGGTGAACGAGAAAATCGAAGCTGGCGACGGCGTCTTCTACAACGAAGTCCCACACGCCGACGTCAAGAACCGCAAGGACGTCATGCAGTTCTTCGGCGACAAGTATGGCGAAAGAGTTCGCGTGGTGCAAATCGGCGGCAACGAACTCGGCCTCGACGGCTACGCAATGGAACTCTGTGGCGGTACCCACATCGGCACCACTTCCGACATCGGCATTTTCAAAATCAAATCCGAAGGAGCGATCGCCTCCGGCGTACGTCGAATCGAAGCAGCTTGCGGAACAGCAGCCTACGATTGGGCTCGCGGAGTCGCTGAGAAGAATGCTCAGGAAGAGGAAGAACTCAGAGCCAAGCTCGAGGTCATCAACGCTGGCTTCAAGATAGTAGGCGCTGAGGAAGCCCAGTACCCAGAGGAAGCACGCATCATTACTGCAATGCTGGCCCAAGGCACATTTGACCAGATCAACACCGTCTTCAACAACTCACTCAAACACATCCAGGGCCTGCGTGACACAGTCACTGCTGCAGACAAGAAGCTCAAGAAGGCGCAAGCCGGAGCTGCAGCCGCCATGGCCGATGAAGCCCTCGTCGATCTTCTCGAAAAAGGTGGTAACATCGCCGAGGTATTCGAAGGTCCTGCGAACCTACTTCAAGAACTACTCAACGGTCTCAAGAAAAAGCAATTCGCGGGTGCAGGTTTCATCATCGTCGACGACGGCAACCGCCTCCACCTCGGTGCCTTTTGTGGTCCGGACGCCCTCGCTACCGGCCTCCAAGCTGGCAAGATGATTCAAGAGCTCGGCCCAATAGCTGGCGGTAAAGGCGGCGGCAAGCCTGACCAAGCACGCGGCGCCGCACCTCAGCGCGCCAAAGCTACCGAGCTTCTCGCAGCTGCGCAAGCAACGCTAGGATACTAATCAAGCAATATTAAAGGTTGCATTAATACCGCTCTAATAAACTCATGTAATTGATCAGGCGTAGAGCTAATCAAGCAATCGGGTTTACGCTTCAGAAGCCAGTGAAACGCTCCTATGAACGTTGCTAAAACGTGTCCAAAAATGGCTCACCGAAGCGTACCCAGAAATAGAGAGAGAAAGGGCAAAAAGGATAGAGTAAATATGATCTCGACTGCAACAAGGCTCGGGAAGATTCGCTTTATGTGCTACGAGAGATCATAAAATTTATGCGTCGGCTGATCAAAGATCCCGAGAAGAAAGTCTATTTGATAGTAGCAGACCTGAGGGTCCACCATGCTAAAAAAGTGAGGGAGTGGGCAAATAAGAAATCTGAAAGCATAGAGCAGCCTTACCTCCCAAGCTATAGCCCAGATCGCAATCCTTAAAAATATTTGGGTAGAGACCTAAAGGTTAAATTATCAAGAAAACAATCAGCTAGAAAAAATTAGCACTTCAAATCCCAGACTAAAACTGAAAAGCGCAGACTTCAGAAATCACCAGCGAGAGATAGAAAATACTATCACAGTTCCAGCATTAAATATGCTGTATAAAACGTTGCCCCATTGATATTTCTATTTCGTATGCAAATACCTTCGATATGTCCTTTATGACTTAGAACCCAATCTTCAATCAAACTCAAATCATCTCCAGCCAATCCCAATTCCAATTTAGGTACCAGTCATTGTCCACTCCTTTAATATCCGAGATATTTTGCAAGCTAGCGCGGAACCTAGGGTGCAGCGCAGACGACTAGGTTTAGTATTTGTATGGAAAGTGACGTTACTATTCGGAGATCCAGCCGTCGGTGAGAGCCTGCTGAATACGACTGTGGGCGTAGTCCCAAAGTGCTGGGGAGGCTCGTTCAATTTTTTTGTTTTGAGTTAAAATTTGAGTATAAGTCACTGAGTGTTCCTGCCAGGCGCGACCGCCAGTGTTGAGGTTGTGGATCAATGGAATCATCCGATCGAGCGCTGCTGCGAATTGGGATTCGGGTGTTTCTTCGGCTGCGAATTCATCCCAAATGGCACGGAAATTAGCTGACTGGATCTCGGGTAGGAGGCCAAAGATACGATCAGCGGCAGCTACTTCTTTAATGGCTTTTTCAGCACGTGCAGCATCGTCGTATACCAGAGCATCGCCAGCGTCGACTTCCACGATGTCATGGAGAAGTAGCATGTGAATCACTCGGTTGATCTCGATTCCGGGCTTGGCGTAGTCAGCCAAGGTGAGAGCAAAGGTCGCAACCGCCCAGCTATGTTCTGCTGAATTTTCAAAACGTGATTCAGATAGTAAATAGGTCTTACGCTGCACTTCCTTGAGGGCATCGATAGCCTTTATGAAATCGATGCACTGTTGGAGTTGCTCAGGTTGTGGTTGGGTCTGCATGTTGTCGTTTATTGTTCAAGTATGATTGTGGTGAGATGGACAGGCCGATCTAGATAGTGCTCAGATTTTTTTACAAAGGGGGTGCTACTTAGTTTGCCAGTCTTTTGTTCTATGATAAACTTGCACTCGATGGATAGGCTATTATCAGTCGTATAATTCTTCCAGCTTTTGTTCGCATTGAAGGAGGGGAGCGGATTCACTGCTCCACGCTCAGCCTCTCGAAGGCGGTGGGATTTTGGTTTCATTGCTTTGGTGGTAAAAAACAACGTTCCGAATGATATGACGCCTCCGACTAACAATTATTCTCTAACATAGGGAAGCCGCACCACATCAATTTGATTCACTTTATTTAACAAATCTCTCTGCTGCAATTGATTTACATTGACTTACCTCAGTAGAAAATTGGAGAATAACTTTACCCTCATTGGGAGGACAAACACTAAGATATAAGGAGGCTAGAATGCAAAATAATAACAACGAGCTGTTACACACAGAAAAAATCATTGCTGATCGTAAGACATTTTACATCGACCTTAAAAAAAATATGCGTGGAAAGGTGGTTAAGATCACAGAAGACGTTGGGGGCAACCGAGACACAATCATGGTTCCAGCTGACATTTTAACGGATTTCATCGCAGCTCTCACAGATATCCAAGAGACTTCCGATCACGACTCGAGTAACAACTAGTCTGTAAAAAAATTCAAACGCTCCGCCCCGCTAAGGAGCGTTTTCTTTCCCTCCTATCCGTCCCACGTTCGACCAATTTCACCAACACAGATGATACATCGGTAAAAGGTCATATTTCGTATTCCCTCATGGACTTTATGAGGTTTGACTGAGAAAGCAGAGTCGCACACAGCAACACTTCCTAGCTTAACTTGAAAGGGATACCACTACTCGTACATTACGTTGAAGTCCCGCTTGATTAAGCAGTAAAAGACTCGCCCAAGATCTTGCTGAAGAAATGACTCATTCAAAATACTAATTTAAGAACTCAAAACACATCGGATCCTCTTATTTGACTGGCGCGGCAAAGAGTTAAATATCCGTATTCTACCGCAATCGCTCGCCTAATTCAGCACCGCACAAGCACAAGCTGATTAACCCACACTCTTCTGCGCTGACAGTATTATAAAAGATGCGCAAGCGCCAGTCGTAGAAACCTGTTAGGAGTGCGTACAAAATAGACCGGCATGGGCCATGCCTTGGGGTGGATTTTTCCCAATTACTAGACTAGCTCTCATCTACACGTCTTTAAGACATCCAAAATTTAACTGTTAATTGCTTCTTGGATTCAAACCGGAAGTGCACCGCTTAACTTGAACAACGGCCCAGATGCTGATTAGTATCAGCACTGGCTCCACCGTTCAAAACCGAGCCTGTG
>NZ_JBDOPO010000122.1:0-4198 GCF_039830215.1 Rubritalea sp.
AATATTGGTGACGAATACCTAGGTAAAGCCCCCAATTTTTGCACCGAGCACGCCACCAGCATTGGGCTCGGTGGCCCGGCGCACAGGCAAATTAATTTACGCTGCTAGAAGACAGTAATGCGGTGGCTAACGAAGTGATCGACCTCCCCTCCAATTCCCACTTTCAAAAAATCGACCAATATGCATTCATCAGCCCGACGGGCCCATCAGGCCCATCAGACTCAAGGAAGTTGGTGATGGCCGTAGCGTTACCTCTACACGTCAGCCTTTCTGGATTACCTACACCCTGGTTAGGGCCTAGTGCAGGAATACTCACGGCTCAGCAAATCGTGATAATGTCCATTCAAGCTGCACTTCGAAATAACAGCACAAATTTACCATTTATAGGCGAGATGGCGGAGATGCTAGAAAAAGACTTCGCATCTGCTCGATTTCTAGCGCACAATGAACTCAACGATCGACCATTCCGCTTCCGCATCGCTGCTCGAATCGCCCGCTTATTTTCACCGATTCTCTAAATGCCCCAGAAAAAGACAGCCAAGAAACGTAAAGATTATGCGGGATTGAAGCCTAAAAAAGGATGGGTCAAACGCAACATCCACTTCTTTGGAATGCGCATCTTCACCCAGGTTTTCAAACGCCGCCTGGGCACGACAAGCGAAGCAGTTCTTGCCCCTCCAGCAGCTGGAATTGCCCGCGTCACGTGGATTGGTCACGCCTCTTTTTTACTCCAGTTCGCCGATCATTCTGTCCTCATCGACCCGAACTGGGCACATTGGCACGGTTTCGTTAAGCGCCAGCGCAATCCTGGGCTCGGCATCAAGTTCCTGCCGCATATAGACCTCGTACTCGTTAGCCACGCTCACTTTGACCATTTACATAAAAAGTCTCTCAAAATTGTCGAATCCCGCGAAGGCATCGTGGTACCTAAAGGCAGTGGCTCTTTGGTTAAGAAACTAGGATTCCATTCGGTCTACGAAATGGCTCTTTGGGATGAACTTACTTTTTCTGATCTCACCGTCACCCACACACCGGCCCACCACTGGGGGGCGCGCTATCTTCACGACACCCACCGCGACTACGGCGGCTACATCGTGAAATCGGGTGACCTCACCGTCTTCCACTGTGGAGATTCAGCCTACTTCGAAGGATTTATCGAGATTGGGAAACGCCACCACATCGATATCGCTATCATGCCTATCGGCGCCTATAATGCCCCGAGCGGAAGGGATGTGCACATGAACCCAGAGGAAGCAGTCAAAGCATTCCAAGAACTCGGCGCAGAGTTCCTGATACCGATGCACTATCGCACCTTTCCACTAGGAAACGAACCCTACCACGAGCCAGAAGAACGCCTACTGGCCGAGGCCAAAAGACTGGGTCTAGAAGACCGCGTGATCATCCTCGATGAAGGTGTCGGGATCGAGCTTGAAGGGAAATTTAGCGCTAATAGCGAGGACTCCTAGATTTTCTCCCACTGCTTACTGAAGTGCTCACCGTTCAGCCGAACTGGAGCGTGTGTGGCTCAGCACGACTCTGCGGCGGGCACGGCTTGACGCGCGTAGCCGGCAAGCCACTCTAAAACAACATAGTAACCAACTATCAACAACAGTTTTAACCTCACCAGTCTGAAAAATCCCGCCCACATGTGCCGAGCCACACGCACTCGGAGATTTCTCTGATGCAAGACTACTCTGGACTACTCCCTAAACCAGAGAGTCAAAAACATTCCACCAGCATCTAAGGCTCGGTATTTCTTACCACGTAGCGTGAGTCCACTTTCTACTCTGAGATAATCAGTAAGATAATGAATTGAGCACTTGTATGTTAGTCATCCACGTTGACACTATCTCACATGACTCGCCGTCTCTTCTCTATTCGTGCTTTCCAGGCACTCGCATTCCTCACCCTTCTGACCTCAGGAGTCGCCCAAGCTGCTGCTCCATCCATCGGCGCCAAGCGTGCCATCGTGATCGATAACACTACTGGCCGCATTTTGTACCAAAAAAATGCGCATGAGAAGTGTGCTGTCGCTTCCACCCAAAAGCTTTTAACAGCAATCTGCGTGATCGATGCTGGCTCACTCCGCGACAAAGTGGTGGTACAAAAGACCGACACGTATTGTGAGCCTACTAAACTCTACGTCAAGCCAGGTGACACCTACACGCGTCAGGATCTGCTCAAGGCATTAGTTGTCAAATCGGGCAATGACATCGCTCGAGCATTGGCTCGTGACGTCTCCGGAAGCCAAGTTAATTTCGCCAGATACATGAACAAAAAAGCGAAGCAAATGGGGATGAATAACTCCAACTTCGTCAATCCTAACGGACTCACTGAAAAAGGCCAATACTCCACAGCCTACGACGTTGCAGTCTTGGCCCGCAATGCCTACAGCCGACCACAAATTCGCGAAATGATGAAAACCAAAGGGTATTATTTCAAGTACGCGAACGGCTCAAAAAAGTATCTCAAAAACACCAACCGTCTCCTCACCTCAGTCCCTTACTGCAATGGAATGAAGACTGGAACCACCAAAGCTTCAGGCCGCTGCCTCGTCTGCTCTGGAACCTACAAAGGGCGCACTGCTATTGTCGTGTGTCTCGGTGCCACCTCCCAGACTATTTGGAAAGACTCTGAAAAACTCTTGCGCTGGGCGCTCGAGAACTAAGATCATGCGTAGCCCTGAAGAGGAATTGGCTGCGTTGGAAACCGCGTCACTGAGACGCACTCTCCGATCAGTGGACTCACCGCAGCTCACACACGCCGACATTTGCGGGAGCAAGTTGCTTAATTTCGCGTCAAACGACTACCTTGGGCTAGCCAATCATCCCGCGGTAAAGTCAGCCTACCAAGATGCTGTAGGAACCTGGGGAGCCGGATCTGGTTCTTCTCGGCTTATTTGCGGGTCACTCCAGCCTCATAGAGAATTAGAACACTATCTAGCTGCAGCCAAAAGTACTCAAGCAGCCTTAGTATTTGCCAATGGTTACAGCACTTCAGTAGGCACCCTTTCAGCTCTCTTGCGCAAGGGCGACACTGTGATTCTCGACAAACTCAGTCACGCATCGTTGATCGATGGAGCACGGCTGTCCAGCGCGACGGTCCGAGTGTTTCCGCACAACGATTTGGCCAAACTCGGTAAAATTTTAGCCTCCGTCAGTCAAAAGTCCGATGACGAGTCACGTACCCTCATTGTCACTGAATCAGTCTTCAGCATGGATGGGGACATCGCGCCGCTGCGAGAGATAATTGCTCTCAAAGAAAAATATGGAGTACTCTTACTAGTCGATGAAGCACACGGCTTGGGGGCCTACGGCCCCAGTGGCATGGGCCTAGCCGAGCACCTTGAATGCAGCGCTGGGGTCGACCTGCATATGGGAACTCTCGGAAAATCTGCTGGCGTCGCTGGTGGCTACATTGCCGCCAAAAAGGCATTCATTGATTTGCTCGTCAACCGAGCACGCTCCTTCATTTATTCAACAGCTCCACCTCCTGCACAATCAGCGGCAGCCCTCGCTGGACTAAAAATCATCCGCTCAGATGAAGGCGCAGCACTCAGAGATAAACTATGGTCAAACATTCGTCACTTTGCCGAACTCACCCAGTGTGAGCTCCCCACTAGCTCTATCATTCCATGGCACGTGGGCGACTCTGAAGCTGCTTTAGTGCTTTCTCAGAAACTACAAGCGCAACATTCCATACTCGCTCCTGCTGTTCGCTACCCCACAGTGCCACGCAACACAGCTAGGTTGAGGATCACCCTCACCGCGATGCATTCCCCTCAGAACATCAGCGATCTTTGCTCCGCTATCCGCAAATCTCTATAGATTTTTTCTCTAGCAGAGATCAAAAAATCTACAGGAACTACAGTTAATGCCGTGAAGTATAGCTCTAACAAAATAGTAATCACCGCGCTGCTCAACATCAACAAGCACCTCCATCGCAAGGCTGGCTGAGTCGTCGTTTCGAAAAGCCAACCAGAATAAACTTAACATACTGACTATAAATCGATTACACCTATCACAGCGAAGCCCCCAATTCACATGTAGTGCCTCATTCCATTCTTAAGATTCTATTTTTTTCCTATGATAAAATAAAGCCGAAGCCTCTTGATGAATTAGGTTCCGGCTCAAAGAACCATCCCTAAGTACTGCAGTTGCCCTCGAACAGAATGTGGAAGGGAGAGGCACTATCAGTT
>NZ_JBDOPO010000152.1:0-4188 GCF_039830215.1 Rubritalea sp.
AACGAAGCCCTGCGCAGAAAGTCTTTCCAGCCCGAAGGGTGGCTATCGACAAAACGAGCTATGCTCGCAAATTTAAAGAATCAATAACTCACACACCGACAACGGGAGTTGCCGGAGGTGCCCTTAAGTATATTGATCAATAAATGTAGATTTTTAATTTAATTTATTGCTTCTTGTTTTGTAATTTTCCTTTCAGATTTTTTGACTGATTTCCTTTGCTTTCAAGGTTCTCTTAATCCTAGGTGTTCCGGGATTCTGTTGGTGCTAGTCTCTATCTAATCTGTTTTTGCTTTTTACGATGCGAACCAGTTTTTGACTGTTTGGTATATCGGCTGGCCAGTCATACGTCTGTGGAATAGAATTAGTGCGACGAATGTGAAAAGGATGTTTGTGGCCCATGCCGCTACAATTGGCGGCAGGTGACCAGATTCGCCTAGTGTAGGGAAGACTGTGGAGCTGAAAATCATACCAGCGCAAAGGAAGATGGCTACTGCAACTCCGCCGCCCACTCCTCGGCGGTTAAATACAATTCCCAATGGAGCTGCAAGCATGATGGTGATCATGCATATGAAGGGGTGAGCAAAACGATAGTGCCAGTGAGTGAGGTAGGAGCGCTTATCGGAGAGAGGGTGGTCTCGGTGGTTAGAGAGCCAACTTGTAAGCCCAGGAATTCCCATAAAGGGTGGTTTTAGGCCTGGGTTGATAATTTGATACGGAGTTTCAGGCCAATCGAAAGTGAGGTTGTCTTGGTGTTTGGTGACCTGTTCGTTGCCTTGCTTGAATGTGAAAACTAGGGGGGATTTCAATTCCCAGACTCGTTTATCTAGTGACCATGAGGCAGACTCCGTGATGATACGCTGGATGACATGATTCTGCTCATCAAGGACTGAAATGCTAACGGACTTGAGTGGTTTCCCGTGTTGGTGTTCCGCTGGGAATGCTCCGACATACCAGTGACGTGTGTCATCTACGTTTTGGTAGGCCACGTGCCGAGCTTCACTGGCTGCGATGCCGCGGGCTTCTTCAAGAATACTTTTTTCTTGGCTGTCCGCGTATGGAGCCCAATGGTAGCTAAAGATTATACATAGCAATGTGCAGAGGAAGCCAAGGCCTATGAGTGGTGCGACGATGCGAGTGACGCTTCTGCCGGTTTGAATCATTGCCACGATCTCTTGATCTTTAGACATTTTCCCTAGAGCCCAGAGCAGGGCCAACATGAGGGAATAGGGGAGAACAAACACAAGTAACGAGGGCAACTTGATGAGATAGTGCCTCCCCATGAGCCACATCATTTGATCATTTTCTTTGAAGTCAGAGAGATTATCCTGGATATCTTCGAGGAACATCACTATGAATAATGCCCCAAAGCATATAGCAAAGGCATTGACGAAAGCCTTGATAGTGTAGCGGTCTAGTGTGTCGGATAGGCGGTAGATAACCGAGGCAATAAAGGGGATGAAGAAGGTTAGTCCTAGTAGCCATGGACGAAGCTGATAAGCTGGAACCACTGAATTCGGATAGCCTATGATTTGTTGTTTGACAGCAGCATTTTCAATAGGACACAGCAAATAGGTGGCGACTGCTCCTAGAAGAAATAGGATGGTGGGCCAGATTAGATTACTGAGAGCCTTGGGCATGCGCTCAATGTGTGCTTGAAGCCCGCGAACTGCAATCCAAAAGGCGCTTTGATTTCATTTGCAGTAAGTGGTGTCCATGCTATGTGTACTGCCGAATGTTTAACAATAGAACAGGGAATCAAACGAGTAGCCGATTTGCCGGAGCCCCCGTGACCAAATGGCTTCTTATCTGCAATGTTGCTATCTACGTGTTAGATATTTTTGGGGTCGGAGCGAATAGTTTTCGTCTCAGACCATACGGAGCATTCGAAATTACTGCGTGTTTTGATCTTCACCAATATTGGAGATTACTGAGCTTTCAGTTTCTCCATGGAAGCCCAATGCATTTACTTTTTAATATGTATGCCATCTATATGTTTGGGGGGATGGTTGAGCGCGTATTAGGATCTAAAAGGTTCTCTGCATATTATCTCCTTTGTGGTGTGGGGGGAGCCTTGTTTTACTCTTTATTAGCAGTATCTGGTTGGTTGGAGGTGAACGGACTTGTCGGGGCGTCGGCTGGTATTTTTGGTATTTTAGTGGCACTAATCGTGATAGCTCCAGATATGCAGGTTATGTTACTTTTCCCACCAATTCCGATGAAAATGAAAACCTTCGGAATCTTTATCTTAGGTATTGGCATCTACACAGTGCTCACCACAGGTAATAATGCAGGTGGCGAAGCCGGGCATTTAGGGGGGGCGTTGTTGGGCTTTGTGCTGATGAAGAACCCTAAGTGGCTGAACTGGGTAGATGGCCTAGACGTGAAGCGAGTGACGGCACATGGTCCTAAGACGCACTACCAGCCTAAAATTAGACCGCGGACGGCAGTGAACATGGAGAGTTCTGAGGTAGATCGTATTTTAGATAAAGTCACGCAGAATGGTATCCATTCTCTATCCGAGGAGGAACGTGCCACCTTGCTACGTATTTCTAAGAAGGACTAATGATGAACGATACTGAGATGGTAGAGTGTGCGGACTCAGCGCGCCAGATGGAGCGATTACGCGAAATTATGCATCGATTACGAGCTCCGGGAGGGTGCCCGTGGGATGCTGAGCAGACGCATGAGAGTATTGTACCTAACTTAATCGAGGAAGCCTACGAGACTGTCGATACGATCAAGCGGGGAGATATTGAGCATATGCGGGAAGAGTTAGGTGACCTTCTTCTCCAAGTAGTGTTTCATAGTGAAATAGCTGAGGGAAATGGCCACTTCAACTTCGACGATGTGGCCCGTGGGATTTCAGATAAATTGGTAAGACGTCATCCACATGTGTATGCCGAGAAAGTAGTGGAGGACACTGACGGAGTACTGAAACAATGGGATGCGATAAAACGTCAGGAAAAAGGTGCGGAGTCACACCCTTATTTGTACGGTGTGGGGGAAGGCCTACCGGGCTTGTTGAAAGCAGCTAAATTACAGAAGAAAGCAAGTAAGATCGGTTTCGATTGGCCTGATGCGCGCTCGATCATTGAGAAAGTTCACGAAGAACTCGACGAGGTAGTTAAAGAGCTCAGTGAATACGAAAATACTGGAGTTGTGAGTAAGGAGTTAGAGTCTGAGATCGGGGATTTACTTTTTGTGGTAGTCAATTTAGCTCGTAAGCTCAAGGTCGATCCAGAAGTCGCAATCGACCTGACCAATAACAAATTCGTAAGACGTTTTTCAGTGGTCGAAAGCAGGCTGAAAGAACGAGGAGTTGAACTCGACGCAGCAACTTTAGCTGTCATGGAAGAAGAGTGGATAGCAGCAAAAAAATTAGATCTGTGAAGGAAGCCTCTTGGTTGGATGCAATCTTGTTGCTTTTTGCTAACAATTTTGACTTTATAAGAAGTTAGAGATGCATAATTCCTTCCAAGCGACTTTAGATCTGGTGCTGAAAGCCTCCAATGAGGGAATATGGGACTGGAATGTTGGAGAGGATTCGATCTATTACTCTGACCGGGTCTATCAGTTCTTGGGCTGTGAAAAAGAGGATGCTCCAAATATACTCAAGCACCCTGAAAGTATATTAGTTCCGGAGGATGCCGCCTATTTGCAGAATGTTTTGGAACTCTGCTTGATGGACGAGGACGAGGAACTCTTTGCTGTCGATTGCAGGGTCATACGTCCTACAGGAAGCATTGCCTGGCTACGCGTTCGAGGTGTTGTGGTACGAGAGAATGGTGTGGCTGCACGCTTAGTTGGATCCATGATCGATATTTCTAAACGAAAGCACGCTGAAGAATCTCTAGCCGAGGAGCGATCCATGCTACGGTTAGTGGTAGATAATGTCCCAGTTCAAGTGTATTTTAAGGATGTTCACTCACGGTTTACGTTGGTAAATAAAAGGCAAGCCGAGTGGGTCGGTGGCACGCTGCACCTCAGCGTGGCGCCGGTCCAGGACGACCCCGACGCATGGACGACCTTTCAACTCGACAGCGCAGATGTTGAGTCCTGGAAGATCGACGGCGCCGATGAGGCAACTGTTCGAGTCTTTGCAGGAGTTGCCACGATCCGGGTTCGGTTCATTCCGAACATCCCCGGGCGTCTTTTCCGCCGTCGTGCTGCCGATTCGCACGTTCAGAA
>NZ_JBDOPO010000306.1:0-4140 GCF_039830215.1 Rubritalea sp.
CAACTATCACTATTACAACGGCAATGGCAGCGCCAAAGATTGCCCACATCTGAGGTGTCATCTTATCCATATCTTGATACTTGCGAAAATTCAGAGCCGTAGCATACTACCAACATCAGCTCTCACTGCATAGTGTGCTAACACACTGAGCAGGGGGCGCAAAACATATTAGAAAATATCATTATGGCTTACACACTTCCAGAACTCGGCTACGCGTACGACGCACTAGAACCACAAATTGACGCACGTACAATGGAGATTCACCACTCAAAGCACCACAATGCATACGTGACTAACCTCAACGCAGCCCTAGAGGGCAGTGAACTCGCTGAGCTAGCAATCTGCCAGCTCGTTCAGCAACTCGACAAAGTTCCTGCAGCTAAGCAAGCAGCAGTTCGAAACAACGGCGGTGGACACCTCAACCACTCACTCTTCTGGAAGGTTATCACTCCGGGGGGGGCATCCGCACCATCCGGTGAACTCGCAGCAGCCATCGATAAAGAGTTCGGTTCGTTTGACGATTTCAAAAAGGCATTCGCGGCTGCTGGCGCTACACGGTTCGGCTCAGGCTGGGCGTGGCTCTGTGCCAAGGAAGATGGTAGCGTAGCAGTATGCTCCACTCCCAACCAAGACAACCCACTCATGGGTGAGTTCGCTGACGCATGTGGCTGTGCACCAATCCTCGGCCTCGATGTCTGGGAGCACGCATACTATCTCAACTATCAGAACCGTCGTCCAGACTACATCGCTGCATTCTTTGAGATCGTAAACTGGGATGTTGTGAGCGAGAAGTACGCTCACGTCACAGGCAAGTCCTGCGAGGACTCAAAGTGCCACGGCTAATAGTTAGACTAATACTTTTTTCAAAACGCGATCCAGCAATGGGTCGCGTTTTTTTCTCAGTAGAAGAGAGCTTCTAGTCACTAGAAAAAAGCTGAAGTTTCAGCACTTGAAACTTCATACTTCTATCTTCACACTGGCCTCATGAAAGTCGGCATCATAGCGAATCCTCACAAAAAGGGCGCAGCTAGTACCATCAATGCCCTCAAGGCGGTATTGGCCAATCACTCCATCACCTCACTACTGGAAGATGAGTCAGCAAAAATCGTTGGTGCTCAATCTAAGTACTCTGCAGCAGAACTTGCTACTCACTGTGACGTGATCACTGTGATGGGCGGTGATGGAACAATGATCAATGCTGCACACCGCATTGGGCCTAGTTCGACTCCAATCGCTGGTATTAACATTGGCACTCTCGGCTTCCTCACTTCATGCACCGACGACGAGTTAGAGCTCTTTGCCCAGTCTCTGCTAGATCAGAGCTATAAAATAGTTCCTCGCATCCTGCTCGAGACATGCATCACCTACGCGGATGGCAAAACTGAAAGCGACTTTGCAGTCAACGAGATCACTCTTTCACGTGGTCAGACGGGTCGACTCATTTCTCTCGATGCCTTCATAGATGGAGCATTGCTCAACCACTACCATGCTGACGGACTGATCGTGGCGACCCCTACTGGATCTACAGCGTATTCACTAGCAGCTGGCGGCCCTTTACTCTCACCGATTGCTAAGGCATTTGTGATCACTCCGATTTGCCCTCACTCACTTACTAACCGCTCACTAGTTCTAGATGATTCTTCAGAGGTCGAACTGGTAACCACCGATGAATCCAAGAGTCTCGCATTTTACTCTATCGATGGGCGTGACGTCATTGAGCTTCCATGCGACGCTCGTATCAGTATCAAAAAAGCGGACCACCAACTCCATCTATTGCGCCTCAAAGATCGCTCACACTTCTCGACTCTGCGCAAAAAACTACATTGGGGTTAGCCCTTCCAAGTCTAATTTTATTATGATGCCATTTGACTGAAAGGGTATCACTCCATTGTGAGTATTGATGCGCACCACCACCATATCACTTACCGATGAAATGCATTTTTTTAACTTGCCTAGCACTCACTGTTAGCCTCACCGCGCAAACTAAGATTGCCTGCGTTGGCGACTCTATCACATTTGGCGCAGGTGTCGCTGCACGTGAGAAGCTCAACTATCCAGCACAGCTTGGCTACCTGCTAGGCGACGATTACGAGGTAAAGAACTTCGGAGTGAGTGCCCGGACGATGCTCAACAAAGGTGATCACCCCTATACTAAAGAAAAAGCCTACCAAAACTCCCTAAACTACCAGCCTGATATAGTTATCATCAAATTAGGAACGAACGATTCGAAGCCACATAACTGGATATTTAAGGCAGAGTTCGCAGATGACACCAAGGCTCTCGTCCATTCCTACACATCCCTCCCTAGCAAACCACGCGTGATTCTCTGTCAGCCTGCGCCAGTGGCCAAAGACAGGTGGGGGATCTCAGAGAAAGTCACCCGCAGCGAGGTCGCCCCATTGATCCGCAATGTGGCTTTAGAGCTCAATACCGAACTCATCGATCTCCACACACCATTAGTGAACCACAAGAGCTGGATCCCTGATGGAGTGCATCCAAATGCCTTCGGTGCAGAAGTTCTGGCGCGTCACCTGCATCGCTACCTCACAACCGAGCGCGATAACCAATGGACCACAGATACGCTGGAAAACGCAAAGCTTGGAAACTTCCATGGCTACGCAATGCAGAATTTTGAGTTTCAAGGAACCCCCTGTAAAGTGGTGAGCCCTAAAGCCGCCGCGGTAGGTAAACCTTGGGTTTGGCGCGCACGCTTATGGGGGCGCCAGCCACAATTCGACATCACGATGTTAGAGTTAGGTTGGCACATTGTGTATTGTGATGTAGCAAATCTATTTGGTTCTCCTAAAGCGACACAGCGCTGGGACACCTTTTACTACGCCATGCAGTCGATAGGTCTTTCCAGGACTCCCTTTTTAGAAGGCATGAGCCGCGGAGGTCTACCTATACACAACTGGGCTGTGTCGAACCCTAAGAAGGTCGCCGGAATCTATGGCGATAATTGCGTGATGGACATCAAGAGTTGGCCTGCGGGCTTTGGGTCAGGCGGAGGTAGCGCTCTGGATTGGGAACAATGCAAGAAAGCCTATGGCTTCAAATCTGATGAAGAGGCAAAAGCCTTCCAAGCAAACCCAGTCGATACCATTACAACAATCAAGGAAGCTAAAATTCCTCTTCTTTACCTAGTGGGTACAGCTGACTCTGTGGTTCCTGGATTAGAAAACTCCCAGCTCGCAGCTCAGAAGCTGAATGGCTACGCTGAAGTTTTCCTAAAAGAAGGCAAAGGCCACCACCCACATTCCCTTCCCAACCCGCAACCAATCGTCGACTTTGCTCTCCGCAGCAATGGCAGCTACACGAATCCTGCTGCGTTGCCCGCGCCATCTGCTGAATACCGAGGTGGTCCCGCTGGCTGGGGAGGCGGCATTTGGTGGAACCAGTTAGAAAAAATCAACCAGCTCAGCAAAGAGAACCAAGACCTTGAGCTAGTATTCTTCGGTGACTCTATTACCCAATCTTGGACTGGCTCGCACAAGCGAATGGCTGAAAAAGGAGGTGATCGTCCGATCGATAAATTCTTTGCGGACAAATGGAAAACAGCATCCTTTGGCATCTCCGGCGACCGCACAGAACACCTGCTCTACCGCCTCGCTCACGGAAACTTTGATGGGCTTAGGCCCAAGGCTGTAGTTCTTCTGGTCGGCGTCAACAATCTAGTTGCAGCAAACCATAATGAGGACCAGATAATTGGCGGCATAGAAGCATTAGTCGAGGAACTCATAGCTAAACTACCCGACTCTGAGATCATCTTACTAGGCCCCTTGCCGTCTGGTAACCATCCTAAGGATGCCCGACGCCTCAGCATCGCTAAGATCCAGAAGAACATTGCCTCTCTGGGTGAAAAAGAACATGTCACCTACCTAGACCTCGCTCCAGCATTCACCAACACCGATGGCTCGCTGAAAGCTGATGCCTATTCCAGCGACAAGATTCACCTCCAAGCAAAGGGATACGAAATCTGGGCTGAGGCGCTTATGCCGACATTGGAGAAAGTAATGGAGTAGTCGCTGCGCTTAATGTAAGGATTAGGGATGAATAACCCCGCTATATAGCGGTACATGCTAGGACAGAGGTGTCACTTTCCTGATGCATTGCTCCCTTGATACCAAGCTGGGGCTTGGC
>NZ_JBDOPO010000034.1:0-4131 GCF_039830215.1 Rubritalea sp.
AGATGATTCGGCTTACTAGATTATCATGGTTTGGGTGATCAGAATGTGTAGTTAAGTTCTACAGAAAGTTGAGCAATGTTATCATCGAACTTATTTGTGGTATCATTATCTCCGAAGAAGTAGGCATACTTAGCAACAGCCTTTAGGTCGTCACTGATCTTCTTTGCCGCTACTAGATCAAGTTCAAACCCGTAGAATTGATCGACATCTTTATCAAAAAAGCCGTGAACAAAACCTGTGAGTGCAATGCCACCTGGGATTTGAGTGCCCACACTGGCATAGATATCGGTAAGACCGTCCCACTTATTACCTTTTGCGTCTGAAGTTAAACCAAGGCGATCACCGATAAAAACATCAGCAAAACCGTTGTATGCGTGAACTGTTGCAAGTGGTGTGACGAAGTCTTCTCCGAGGTATTCAACACCAAACTTGTAAGTGAAACTGTTTATTTTATTTCCATAAAAGACGTGCGCATACACATCTTCGTACTCAGATTGCTTACCTGCTTCTGTTTGGTAGGCGAACTCCGTATGGAGATTACCGCCAGTAAGGCTATAGTCTAATGAAACTCCATAAGTGTTGTTACTGGCACGGGCAAATTGCTGTTCAGAGAAGTCCATGAGGTAGGCGTAGCCAGTGAACTTGTGCTCATTAAAATTGTAGGAACCATTAAACAAGTGAGCATCACCTTCAAGTGCCTTTACTGCTCCCGAGGCATCTGATCCAAAAATGCGGTTCACACGATTCGCATAGGCGTATTTGAGTTGGAATGCCTCTTTTTTGTAATCTAGTAAGCCCGCGTCTACGGTCTGCTCATTCTGACGCCAACCGACATTACCGATGAACGCCGCATTGTCATAGATTAGTCGCTGACGTCCAACTCTAGCAAGAGCTCCGTGCCCCTTATATTGAGCATAAAGCTGATTCAGTTCGTTATTTTCAGGGTCGGCAATCGGTGTATTGCCAGGCTTGTTGGGAGAGAACTTCGCTGACTGCGGACTTCCAACTCGGTAATCATCTATGAACGCTAATGTGTGTTCAGTCTCAACAAATGCAGCAAAACCTTCCTCTTTACCGAGAAAAAAACCGGGCCTAATCCGTAAGGTGCCAGCCCACGAGTTATCTGCACCTTGTTGGTTGCGCTGCTCTATACGTGTTCTCGCATCGATTGAGAATTTAAACCACTCAGTTTTCTCCTCAGTGATTGGTAGAGTTTCTCCGGCATAGAGTGAATATGATGTGAGACCTAGTAAGGGTAGCAGTAGTGTTTTATTATTCATACACCACATCACTGAGCAACGTTTGTGCCAAGACTAGCCTAGCGAGGCTAGTCTTGGCACATCACTAACATGAGCTATATTCATACTTATTGCATTACCTCTAATTGGCGACCTGCATGAATGGCCTTACCCATTTCTGTGCGACATATAGTAATCAAGTCTTCTTCTGGAAGTGAGAAGGTTTTACCGCTATTAGAGAAAACTCCCCAGCTGCGTTTCGGTGGCGGTGTCGAAATAACGTGTGCCACTAATTCTCCACTAGCAAATTCCTGCTTAGCTACCCATGGTGGAATAATGCCAACCCCCAAGCCTTGTTTTGCCATTTCCTTAATAGCCTCCATATTGCCAAGTGTTAGGGGATGGTGGAAAATTATTGTGTTATCATTGAAATGCTTAGTTATGAGTCGCATCGTTTCACTCTCAGCACTATAAGAAATAAGCCGCACATCTTTGAGTGAACCTCCACGGTTGGTCTGTTTAGAGACCCAGTCATGCTCGGGAGAGGTGACAAAACAAAGAGTGTCTTCAGTGAGAGGAGTGAATATGAAATTGTTGTCGCTGGGGGCGAGATGTATCCCAATAGCTAGGTCTAGCCTACCTCGGGTTAACTTATTCAGCATCTCTGGAGTGTCACCTAACTCAATTGTCACTTCGCATTTCGGGTGCTTTTTAGCAAATTCCTTAAGAATTTTGGGCATAATGTATTGGCACACAGTATCAGAAGTTCCGATACGAATTGAGGAATAGCCCCATCGCTTTAGTGTTTCAATTTTCGTCAATGATGTTTCGAGTTCGACAATAACTCTCTTAGCGTGATGGAGGAACACTTCTCCATAAGGGGTGAGTGTGATGCGTTTTCCCATACGTTCGATGAGTGAGCAATCAAGTTGCTTTTCAAGTGATTTAATCGAATGGGAAACTGCTGATTGAGTGATGAAATTCTTATTTGCAGCTGCGGTAAACGAACGCGTTTCTTCTAACGCAATGAATATTTTCAGTTGGCGAATTTCAGGTAATGTCATGAGTAGGTGGTAGTAATTGTTCTAGAATACGGGATATAGTTTACCAAGCAGGTTGCGTACCAAATCGCTATTTATGAATGGCGTTCATAGAAATAATGTGTGATCGGACGATCTGGATAGTTGAAGGTGGCACGTTGAGTGCTGAGTTCACGGTGTCGCTTAATTATTATGAAAACATATCCGATATTAAAGAAAGCTGGCACGCTCGTAGCTCTAGTGAGCGTGGTTACAGGTCCCACATTATTTGCTGAACAACTTGATGTGGAAAAAGATTCACTCAAGTTTGGCTTCATCAAACTGACTGACTGTGCTCCCATCGTTATAGCAAAGGAAAAAGGATTTTTCGATGACGAGGGACTGCAGGTTGATGTAGTGGCTCAGCCAAACTGGAAAACCCTTCTGGATAATGTAATCAGTGGTGATTTAGATGGTGCGCACATGCTTTCAGGTCAGCCATTGGCTGCCACTATAGGCTTTGGGACAAAAGCGCACATCATCACATCCTTCACTATGGATCTAAACGGCAATGGCATTACAGTTTCCAATAATATTTGGAAACAAATGCAAGCTAACGACCCCAAGCTAGATTCAGACACACCTCCACATCCTATTACGGCAGAATCATTAGTTCCTGTGGTTCAAGAAAAGCTCGAAGATGGTGAGAAGTTACAGATGGGAATGGTGTTTCCGACGTCAACGCACAATTATGAACTACGTTATTGGTTAGCTGCTGCAGGAATAAATCCAGGGATGTACACACAATCTGATGTTGGGGGTCGTACCGACGCACAAGTTGAGCTTTCTGTGACACCACCACCGATGATGCCAGCCACTCTAGAGTCTGGTAATATTCAAGGTTACTGTGTTGGTGAACCCTGGAATCAGAAAGCTGTTAGTATGGGAATTGGTGTTCCAGTGACAACTAACTATGATATTTGGAAAAATAACCCTGAAAAAGTATTTGGTGTTTCTAAGTCTTGGGCAGATGAAAACCCCAATACCTACCTGGCAGTGACTAAAGCATTGATCTTAGCTGGTCAGTGGCTGGATGAGGTTGACGCGGATGGCAATTTCAAAAACCGCGAGGAAGCGGCACGTATTCTGTCACGTTCAGATTACGTCGGAGCAGACTACGACATCATAAAGAACTCGATGACAGGGTTCTTCATGTTTCAAAAAACTGACAAACGCGAGATGCCTGAGTTTAACGTTTTCTATAAAGGGTTCGCAACCTATCCTTGGTATTCAGACGGTGTATGGTTTCTGACTCAAATGCGCAGATGGGGACAGATTTCTGAACCTCGTCCAAAGTCTTGGTATCTAGAGACAGCTAAGAGTGTCTATAAGCCAGCTATCTATCTAAAAGCTGCTGAAATGCTTCTTGAAGAAGGAAAGGTAAAAAAAGATGATATCCCATGGGAGTCAGATGGCTTTAAGGTTGCAACAACTGACTTCATTGACGGTATTGAGTACGATGGAAATGAGCCAATCAAGTACTTAAATTCTCACAAGATCGGTAATAAAGACCACGAAGAAATAGAAACATCTGATTTATAAACCGAGTTTGATTTTTGATGTTTTTGAGCCACCTAATGCAGGTGGCTCATTTTTTTTCCGCTTAGAGTAATTCTAGATCAGATGGGTACTCATCATTGTTGAGGGAACCTGATGTAGCGCATCAAGTGATCACCCTCGCACCTCGAAGTTCAAAATGAGGCGTTGGTTGCTTAGCGTAATTAAATACGATAAAGGACGCATTTCATTATAGTGATGAGTCTAACTAATAGATAGTGGTACGTCGACTGCTCTATGTAATTTAACTAACATTC
>NZ_JBDOPO010000223.1:0-18502 GCF_039830215.1 Rubritalea sp.
GGCGGTCTCAATGGCTCTACTCACTCGTATGGCTCCCTTACGAAAGAAAGTGAAAACCCTTACCTACGACAACGGCAAAGAGTTCTCAAAGCATCTCTTCATAGATGACATCCTCGACTCACAAGGCAACTTCGCTCACCCTTACAGTTCCTGGGAAAGAGGTTTGAATGAGAATACCAATGGCTTCATCCGTCAATACTTCCCTAAGCGAACAGATTTCGGAGGGGTAACTGACGATCAAATAGCTGAAGTTGAGAGAAAGCTAAACAGCAGACCTCGTAAAGTACTCAACAGAAAGACCCCAAACTTTATGTTTTTAACACCTAACTAACAAGGTGCACTTCCAGGTTGAATCCGCGACCTTTAAAATCTTGAAAATCTATCACCTCCTAACCACTCAAATAGAATTTGTGTATTGGGGACTGACTAATTTTATATTCATCCAGCGCCGCAGTCGCCACCTCGTCTAGTTTACCGACATTAATCTTCATAATAAATGACTTATCAGTATATTTTCCCGCCATGTTCACAAGCAGTGAGTTCATGGCCTGACAGGTTGGTCAACTTTCACTATGGGAATCAAGGATTCCACTAGGACGTTAGCCCCCACTAACCATTTGCGGATATCAGAAACTGGTGCCTTATGCACTTTCTTGATTCCGGCTCTGCGCTCCGATGAAGCATTTCTCCAGCTACATCACTCACGAGACTCCCAACCTTATCACACGAAACTGCACAAAAAAAGACAGAGGATTTTAACACTTAGGGGGATGATTGCTTTCCACATAATCCAAGCACATTAGATCACATCTCATTTAAAACTGATGAGATTCAGCTAGAGAATGGCTCAGAACCCAGCTAAATATGAAAAAGCAAAGAGCTCGAGATCATACGATATCGAGCTCTATAAAAAAGTAATTTAGCTATGTTTACTTAGCGACCAGCGATGGCTTGAACTTGCCAATCTTCCGTACAAGTGTGCGGATTTCACGTTCTAGCTCAGACACCTTACTCTTAGAAAGATCCACCTTAGTTGAAATAGCATTTTCAATGAGCGCATAGCGCTCTGAAAGAATAGAGGAGAGAGCCTCGAAACCTTCTTCAGCAATCTTTCGCTTAGGACAAGACTCATCAGCGGTGTCTATACCTGTCTTCTCACGCTTCTTTTCGAGAAGACGCTGAGCTTCACGCACCTCTGCTAGGATGATCTTCTCATCAGGCACACGGCGAAGATTACTTGTGAGGCCTAACTTAGAAAGGAGCCAGATCATCCACTTAGTTGGATCAAACTGCCAAGATTTCACACCATTGCGATAGTCGTGTTGGAAGGCGTGGTGGTAATTGTGGTAACCTTCTCCACACGTGAAAAGAGCCATGATAGCAGAGTCACGAGCTGTGTTTCCTGAATTGTATGGACGAGACCCAAGCGTGTGGCAGGCAGAATTAATAAAGAAAGTACAATGCTGCACTATAACGATACGGAGGAAGCCAGTCAATAGAAGACAACCGAGGAATCCACGTGTACCGTCGATCCATAGACCAACAAGTGACGGCAATACAATGCCGACGATGAAACCAATAAGGTGAACCCACTTGTCCTGCCACATCACCAACTTATCCTTCTTCAGATCGTTGACGTTATTCATCAATGGCATTGGGTCTAGTTTGAAAAGCAACCAACCTACGTGGGCATAGAAAAACCCGCGGGAAATATCGTATGGGTCTCCATCGTGATCCACGTGCTTGTGGTGGTGCCGGTGGTCTGATGCCCAGCTGAGGCATGAGTTCTCATACGCAGCTGCACCCATAACAAGTGTGGCAAACTTTACCGGCCACTTAGCTTTGAATGAAAGATGAGAGAACAAACGATGATAGCCGAGTGTGATACTCATGATCGTCGCGGTGCAAAAGAACAAGCAGAGTCCAATTTGAAAGAGCAGTAATTCAATAGGCATTTCAGCTCCGTATTTAATAAAATACCAAGGAGAGCCAATGAGAGCTACAAGGCTAGTCACGATAATGAAGATACTGGTCTTCCAGTTGACGCGGTGGAATGGGAAGTCTTTGAACATAATAATTTATATAAATGTATTGATTATCTGCCACTTGGGAAGCCACGCTCCGCAAGCCAGATAATCTGACGTAACCCTAGCTATTGAAAAAAGCCAACAAATTCCCGCTTACGCACGCAACTGAGGCCCAAATATGCAGAACGAGCCTATAAAAATATAGCATTCCTAAACCTATGCATATTCCCATGTAATAGGGGTTCGAGCATTTTGCCGCAAGCAAAATTCTCCGCTTCAAAGCTTCGCGTTTTTTTTCACCACTTACTCCGACTTTATTGGGGTAATACGAGATTTAATACTCAACTTTGTGCATTTTTCTTTGAATTTACTTGGCGCCTGACTCCCAAGATTTAGCTTCAATTGCACCTGTTGCGGCCGCAGCTTCAGCCTGTTTCTTGTTTTTGCCCTTACCTCTCGCCAGGACAACATTATTCCAGTGCACCTCAACGACAAAGTACTTATCATGGTCTGGCCCATCTGCACTCACAACCTTGTAAATTGGGCTTTCTGGTAAAATAGCTTGGAGCACTTCTTGTAGCTGACCTTTTGGATTTTTCTCCTCTGGCTTTTCTGAAATTTTATAGACCTCTTCCTTAGCCACCTTTAGTACCACACCGCGTGCAGCCTCAAATCCTCCATCTAGGTAAACAGCACCAACCAATGCCTCAAAGGCGTCAGCTAATGTTGATGCTCGTTCGCGGCCACCGCTAGCCTCTTCACCTCGCCCCAATAACACATATTCTCCAAGGTCAATCCCACTGGCAAAATTGCACAATGCTTCTTTGGACACCAGCCTTGCACGCATCTTTGTCAAATCTCCTTCTGTAAAGCCTGGAAACAGGTGGTACAAATGCGATGTCAGCGCCAGCTGCAGCACTGCATCACCAAGGAACTCGAGTCGTTGGTTATCGAAATGAGGCCTCTGCGTTTCATACGCTAAGCTTGGGTGCGTCAACGCCTCAGCTAGCAATAGAGAGTTGCGAAATTTATAGTCTAAAAGAGCTTCGAGTGAATCCATCCTATCAAATCAAGTAGAGGCTGGCCATTCAGCGTGATTCCAACACATCTAGCAAGATAAAACCTTAGCCTATGAACAAAAAAGACAACCAAGGGTGCCTTTATCTTTAACATTTTCAAAAAAGCAAAATGGGGTGAATGACGGGACTCGAACCCGCGACAACCGGAATCACAATCCGGGGCTCTACCAACTGAGCTACAATCACCATTTTGATTTACTTGCGCGGGCGAAACGTACCGACTCCCCCCCCGTTGGCAAGATCTTTTTTCACCTTAATTAGCATTTCTTTCCAGTAATCACCTTTGGACAAGACTCTTACCGCACACTTTAGAATTTACAACAATCTAGTTAACAATGGTATAGAGGTAATCTCTGAAGATTAACCTGCAGATAATAGCCTGTAACTATTCCACTCCGACTAGATGGAACGTAGAACACTTTAAAACATGGAACATTTCATTTTCGGCGAAAGAACCCGGAAAACGTTTTTGCCATAACCAGCAGGATCTACCCGCTAACCACCTAGCACTGGCAGTATGCCTAAAACATACAGGCTCCAAACACTAAGCTCCCACTTTTTGTAATTGAGCAGCCCCACTCCCGCGACAGCCATAGCAACACGCCTAAAGGTCGCCCCTCAGCATCCAAATATTCAGCCCCCCTTTGAGCACCTAAAGACACAGATATAACACCCTGCAAATCAATCATCTGACTGTCGACACAGCTCAATGAAGTATCGCCTCGAATCAATCCGAGTAGAGCCAGCGCAAGACTAGCACCACCAAGGAATAGAAGATGCGGCAGCACCATGGCCTCAAGAAGAATGGATGGTTTCCTAGACAACGCGGCTAGCTGCGAGTTATATACATTAGGCGGATACGGGACACTCCTCCACCTAACAAGGATCAGAAAGGGTCTGACATAAATTCACACTACCCGTAGCTTCATAGGTGACACCCTCCAACTGCGGTAGTGAAATCTCCCCGTTTTCACACTTCCATTATCGAGACCTGGCATTAGGCTGAGCAGCATGAGCGAGGAAGCAAAAGACACGCGCCGTGTGATGGAGGCGATTGAGGAATGCGATTCCGCGAAGTTCCTTAAAGCTGCCGATGCATTGCACTACGCCGACCTCGCTGAAATCTTCGAAGGCCTCAACGACGACAAACGTGAATTTTTCTCAGCTCACATCGACAAGGAAAAGTTTGCCGACGTCATCACCGACCTCCCTGACACCCTCGTTGAAGAGACAATGGGGCGTCTCGACACTGACGAACAGCGAGAGATCCTTGATCAAGTTTCTGACGACGACCGAGTCGACATCCTTCAAGACGTTTCCGATGACGCTCGCGAACGACTTCTGGAACTCGTCGAGCCCGACGACATCGAGGTCACTAAGTCCCTGCTCAAATACGGCGAACACACTGCTGGTGGTCGTATGACAACGCACTTCGGCAGCATCCGCGCCGAGATGACAATCAAAGAGGCCCTTCGCAGCCTGCGCGAATACAGTGATGAGACGGAATCCTTTTCTCGGGTTTACGTCGTGGACGCCAAAGAAAGGCTCTGTGGCTATGTTCGTTTCCGCGACCTCGCTTTCAATACCTGGGAAACAAAAATTTCTTCCGTCCAGCGCGAAGTCAAACGCTCCATCCTAGCCTCAGCCGACCAGGAAGAAGCTGCGCAAATGGTGTCAAAGTACGACCTCTTCGTGCTTCCTGTCGTGGACGAGCAAAACCGTATTCTCGGAATCATCACTCACGATGATGTGGTCGAGATCCTCGAAGAAGAGTCCACTGAAGATATGGAGAAAATGGCGGGTTTCTCAGGTGAAATTTCAGAAGAAACCTACCTCAACACCCCGACAATGACCCACTTCAAGCGCCGTTTCCCGTGGCTCTTCGGACTGGCCGTTTTAGCGATTGCCTCAGGTATCGTCATGATCAAATTCGAGCACGTCCTCGAAAGCCTCTTTATCCTCTCTCTCTTCCTTCCTATGGTAGTTGCTGCTGGCGGCAACACCGGTGGCCAAGCCTCCACCATGGTTATTCGTGCAATGGCACTTGGCGAGCTAGACGAAGGAACCCTCTGGCGCGTTGCCTGGAAAGAACTCAGACTCGGGCTCATGCTAGGTTCCTTACTCGGTATCGGTATGGCAATCATCACCCTCTTTATCGTCCCCATGTTTTATCATGAGATGCCGCCGGCAATCGGCTTCACCAAATTTGCTGCCGCCGTCGCCATTTCTCTCGGCGTTCAGATCACCTCATCCACCCTCGTCGGCTCCCTTCTACCAATCGGAGCACGCGCTGCTAAAATTGACCCTGCAGTTGTCGCCGCTCCAGCTATCACAACTATCGTCGACGTCTCCGGCATGGTGATCTACTTCTTCGTTGCAAAAGCAATCCTCGGCCTCTAAGCCCACTTCATACACCACTTCTTGCGAAGCAAGTGACTTAGCTTTTCACTTAACACTTCCAACTTCACACTTTTTAAATCATGGCCCGACCAGACGCAACAGCAGAACTCTCAGCCTCCCTTAAAGAACGCATCCTGATGCTCGATGGAGCAATGGGAACCACCATCCGCGGCTACGGACTCACCGAGGCTGATGCCCGTGGCAAACGCTTCAAGGACATCGATAAGGACATTCTCAACAATGGCGATATTCTCAGCCTCACCAAACCTGACGTCATCTACGACATCCACCTTCGCTTCCTCAATGCTGGCTCAGACATCATCGAAACCAACTCATTCTCCGGCACTTCGATCGCCCAGTCTGAGTTCTTCGTAGAAGACCCACGCGAAACTGGCAAAGGGCGTAAAGACCCAGCATTCTACCAAACTGTCATCGACGACCCATACCTCAAAGACCTCGCATGGGAAATCAACCTAGAGTCAGCAAAACTCGCGCGCAAAGCCTGTGACGAAGTAGAAGCCAAGACCGGAATCAAGCGCTACGCCGCAGGTGCGATCGGACCAATGACCGTCGGCCTCAACAACTCAGCTGTAGACCCAGACGACCCAGGATTTCGCGTGGTAACATTCGACCAAGTCTACGAAGACTACAAACGCCAGATCAGAGCACTGATCGAAGGCGGCGTAGACATACTAATGGTAGAAACCATCTTCGACGCCCTCAACTCCAAGTGCGCACTCGTCGCCATCCAAGACATTTTCGAAGAAGACTCTATCAAACTTCCTATCATCATCTCAGCGGCTGTAGGCCGCGGTGGTGAGACCATGATCTCAGCGCTGAAGATCGAAGCCCTATGGAATGCTTGTGCACACGTCAAACCGCTCGCGATCGGACTCAACTGCTCGCTCGGCCCTGACGAGATGCGCGAATTCATCGGCGAGCTTAGCGGTTGTGCAGGAGCCTTTGTTTCATGTTACCCGAACGCCGGGATGCCTGACGCCCTCTCCGAGACCGGCTTCCCTTTCCTCCCGCACGACATGTATAGTAAAGTCAAAGACTTCGCCGAATCTGGCTTTATCAACCTCGCTGGTGGTTGCTGCGGAAACACCCCAGAGCACATCGCAGAAATCGCTCGTGCAGTCAAAGGCGTGAAACCCCGTGAAATCCCAGTCATCGAGCCCCTACTCCGACTTTCCGGAACCGAAGCATACAACCACACTGCGGACAAAAACTTCCTGATGATCGGTGAGCGCACCAATGTCGCAGGATCACCAAAGTTCCGTAGACTCATCCAAGAAGACAAGCTCGAAGAAGCTCTCGCCATCGCCCGCCAGCAGGTCGACAATGGCGCTCCAGTCATCGACATCTGTTTTGATGACGGACTCATCGACGGTGTCGAAATGATGACGCGCTTCCTAAACCTAGTGCAATCCGAGCCAGACATCACCAAAGTCCCCATCACGGTCGACTCCTCAAAGTGGGAGATCATCGAAGCCGGCCTCAAGTGCCTTCAGGGCAAGGGAATTGTCAACTCGATCTCACTCAAAGAAGGGGAAGAAGTCTTCAAATCGCACGCCCGCACGATCATGAAGTTTGGTGCAGCCGCTGTGGTCATGGCTTTCGATGAAAATGGTCAAGCCGCCACCTTCGAAGAAAAAATCCGCATCTGTGAGCGTGCCTACCACGTGCTGGTCGACGAAGTTGGTTTCAACCCACAGGACATAATCTTCGACCCGAACATCCTTACAGTTGCTACAGGAATCGAAGAGCATAACAACTACGCGGTCGACTTCTTCAAAGCCACCAAGTGGATCAAAGACAACCTCCCTGGAGCCAAAATTTCTGGTGGTGTCTCTAACGTATCCTTCTCCTTCCGCGGCAACAACCCAGTGCGCGAAGCAATGCACGCAGCCTTCCTCTACCACGCAGGTAAGAATGGAATGGACATGGGCATCGTCAACGCTGGCATGCTAGAAGTCTACGACGAAGTAGAACCAAAGATGCTCAAGCACGTCGAAGATGTCCTACTCAACTCCGACCCAGACGCTACCGAGCGCCTGCTAGATTTCGCGGAACAATTCAAAGGAGTCAAAAAGGCAGCCCAACTCGCCGACCTCTCATGGCGCGAAACCACTGTTGAGAAGCGTCTCGAGTACGCCCTCCTCCGAGGCATCGACAATTTCATCAATGAAGACACCCAAGAAGCTCTAGAGAAATACCTTCAACCACTCAAAGTAATCGAAGGCCCGCTGATGGACGGCATGTCCGTTGTTGGTGACCTTTTCGGTGCCGGTAAAATGTTCCTGCCGCAGGTGGTCAAATCCGCCCGTGTGATGAAAAAATCCGTCGCCTACCTCGAACCATTCATGGTAGAGGAAAAAGCAGAGAAGCTGGCTTACAAGATCAAGGAACTTCAAGACGCAGACCCATCACTCACCGACTCAGAAGCTCTCAACGAAGCCGAGAAATCCGCATCCGCTGGCCGAGTCGTCATGGCAACCGTCAAAGGTGACGTGCACGACATCGGTAAGAACATCGTGGGCGTAGTTCTCGCCTGCAATGGCTTCGAAGTCATCGACATGGGCGTCATGGTTCCCTGTGATAAAATTCTCGACACAGCTATCGAAAAGCGCGCCGACATCATCGGACTCTCCGGCCTCATCACCCCATCACTCGATGAAATGATCCACGTTGGAAAAGAAATGGAACGCCGTGGCATGAAGCTACCAATTCTCGTCGGTGGCGCTACCACATCAGCAGCGCATACAGCAGTGAAAATTGCCCCTGGCTACTCTGGCCCGATAGTCCACGTGCTCGACGCCTCGCGTTCAGTCCCAGTCACCACCACACTCCTCTCCAAGGGTAACAGAGATAAATTCATCGAAGAAAACAACGAGCGCCATCAGAAGCTTCGCGACAACTTCAATAAGAAGTCTAAGCCGACCATAGAACTCGAACAAGCACGCAACAACAAACCAGTATTCGATTGGGCTAACTACAAACCAGCCCAGCCAGAATTCACCGGCACACGCGTGGTAGACAACCAATCACTGCGCGAGCTTGCCGAGTACATCGACTGGACACCATTCTTCCACGCATGGGAGCTTAGAGGCGTGTGGGATCGTGAAAGCAAGACCCTTAAAACCCGCAACCAAGAAGGCGCCAATCAAGCCCAAGAACTCTTCGCTGATGCGCAAGAAATCCTCGAAGATATCATTCAGCACAAACGCTTCACCACACGTGGCGTCTACGGATTCTTTCCAGCCAACAGCACAGGCGACGACATCACAGTCTGGACCGATGAGTCACGCTCTGAAGAAGCTGCCACCCTCCACACACTCCGCCAGCAGATCGAGAAAACATCAGACAAACCACACTTCGCCCTAAGCGACTATGTGGCTCCAATCAACAATCAAGCATCAGCAATCAGAGATTACATTGGTGGTTTCGTTGTAGGTATCCACGGCGCGGACGAATGGTCGAAGCAAGTCGAAGATGCTGAGCACGACCCTTATAAAGGCATCATGATCAAAGCAATCGCCGACCGTCTAGCAGAAGCCTTCGCTGAGCTGCTCCACCACCGTGCTCGTGTTGCATGGGGATACGAGCGCTCAAACGAGTTCAACCACAACGAACTAATCAAGGAAATATACCGAGGTATCCGCCCAGCTCCAGGCTACCCATCACAGCCAGATCACACCGAGAAGCCAATCCTATTCGAGCTTCTCGAAGCCCAAGAAAAAACCGGTGTAGAGCTCACTGAATCCTGCGCAATGCACCCAGGTGCTGCAGTTTCAGGCCTGCTCTTCTCACACCCAGAATCGCATTACTTCGCCATCTCTGAGCTACAAGAAGACCAGATCAAAGACTACGCCGAGCGTAAAGGATGGAGCCAAGAAAAAGCCGAGCGTTGGCTCGGACCATGGCTCGGCTATAATGCTTAGTCACCTTCAGCGGAAGGTGAAGCATCTGCTAAATGAAATTAGCAGGCGACTAATACTACCTTTCTTTAACGAGAACGCTTTCGGTATCGTTCTTTTAAGCCACACTCGGAGCGCTTCTGCCATCTTGGATACTGCTCTTCATCAAGACATGGGGTTGCTCTACTTGCTCTGAGTTCTCTTTATCGAGGTTAGCGGTCTCCGCTGAATCGAGATCTAGAATTACTGCTTGGAGCAATGCAGCAAAGTTCCCTTCTTAACTCCTAACTTAGCTTTTACAATGAAGCCGAACCCAATCAAGATCATGAAGAGTGAAAGGAATTGGCCCATAGTCCACTCGCTGCCTACTATGCTGATATTGGCAATCTCTGGCTCACGAAACTTCTCCATAGATATCCGGAAGATCGCGTAAAAAATGAAGAACAAGCCGGTAAGCACGCCATGGGCTAGCTTAGGAAACTTTAAACGGACCGCGAAGAGTATTAGAAAGAGCAAGAAACCTTCCAGCGCAGCTTGAAATAGCTGGGACGGATAGCGTGGTTCCAAATAATGCGCTACAGCTTCTCTCACATCAGGATTCTGCCGAATCGCCGCATTCAGCATTTCAGCTTTCTGGCTAGCAAGCGCCTGAAAATCAGCCAAACCCTGAGAGCCTGCTGGCAGCTCTCCAGCTAAGTATGCATCACTGCTCTTAATAAGTTTCTCGTAATACTCCGTGTACTCACCACCTTTGTCTGCACGAGCTGCCGCAGCCTGAGTCAGCATCGGCTTAGTGCCCTCTACTGTATTACCATCCCACAGAGCATTAGGAAATTTCATAGCCCAGGCATATCCTTGGTCGACTCGCCCGTAGAGTTCACCATTGATGAAGTTCGCTAGGCGTCCAAACATAATCCCCAAAGGGGCCACGACACAGAGACCATCGCCCAGTCCAGTCCACGACACTTTTTTATTTTTGGCGTAGACAAAAGTAAAGATCATCAGTCCCAAAATTCCACCATGACTAGCCATACCACCTTCCCAAACGCGGAAAACCACAAGCGGATCCTCTAGCAACTCTTGCCTTTGATAAATCAGCACATTGCCAATTCGCCCACCGAGGAATACCCCAAAAACCGCGGCATAGGCAATGAAGTCACCAACTACCCTCCCTGGAAGAACCCAGAGTTTTCTGGCGGCTAACCATTTCAATAGAAAATAGCCAACAACGAAAGCCATCAAGTAGGCCAAGCCGTACCAACGGATCTTAATAGTATCCGTGATTTCAACAATCACAGGGTTGAGGTCATGTACGTATATTGCGAGCACGGCAAATAGCTGACATATTCACAGCTCACTGTCCAGCCGGCATCCTACCTTAGCGAACACGTGAGGCAAACTAGACCTCTGACTTTTGATACATCTCTTTGCATCATAAGTAGAAACTACTGGGCTCAGCTAAGTCCAGTAACTTTGCCTACAAGTATTCGGTCAGTCCAGCGACCGTCGCCGCATCGAGCTTACGCACCAAGGCCTTACTCAGCTTGACCATTTCTAAATAGTCGTTGATATCGATCACCCCATTGTGTGAGTGAATATATCTAGCCGGAGTACCTAATACAATGGATGGAATACCTTCGTTAGCTTGGTGAAAGCTCCCCGCGTCTGTGCCGCCGCTGCTACGCATGGTAAGCTGGTAGCGAATAGCTTCTTGCTCAGCTGTCTCTACTACCAGCTGTACCAATTTAGGGTTCATAATCGCTGTCGGGTCTTGCATGCGGACTTGCACACCGCCCCCAAGCTTTCCTTGGGCCTCATTTTTAGGAAAACCTGGAGCGTCGTCTGCTGGTGGACCTTCTAGTACTATTGTCACATCAGGCTTAGTTTTGACTGCAGCCACCTTGGAACCTCGTAACCCGACTTCCTCCTGTACGGTACCACTGACAATTAAGGTATTCGGGATTTTTTCACAGCTGAGTTCCTGCGCCGTCTGGATCGCACAAGCCATTCCCACTCGGTTATCGAATGCTTTGGCCATGTAGTAATCACGCTTCTGCATCGCTGTGAATTCTGTATCGGGCGCAATAGGATCTCCCAGTCGAATCCCAAAATCTCGCTCGGCTTCCTCATCGCTGGCAGCACCGACATCTATGAATAAGGCTCCAAGCGCCATGACCTTATTGCGCTCAGATGTAGGCAAAAAATGGGGTGGCTTGCTAGATATCACTCCCAGCACCTTAGCTCCAGAACTCGTTTTCACATAAACGCGTTGGCTCAGAAGCGTGTGTGCCCACCACCCTCCAACAGGTAGAAATTTTATAAATCCATCCGGTGTGATATGCTGTACGCGGAATCCAACTTCATCCATATGGCCTGCCAATAAAATTTTTGGTCCATCTCCTCGCTCACAATAGACGCCACCCATGTGGTCAGTGCTGATATCCCCCATCGCGCTTAGTTCTTTAGAGAAAATTTCACGCACTTCGTCTTCATAACCTGGCACACTGTGCGCTTCCGTGAGACTCTTTAATAGAGATATCGCCTTGTCTTTCATTTGAAAAAGACTACGCAAGCACTGGCACTCGTGTAAACCACGAACGCCTTACTATAAAACAACTTACATTATGGCTCAGGTCCGCGATCTCCACGTCACTAAAAACGTCCCACTCCCTACTCCAACAGCTCTCATGCAAGAGGTTGTTCGTAATTCGAAGCAGGCCGAATTCATCGCTAATTCACGCGAAATTATCCGTAACATTCTACAAGGAACTGATGAGCGGTTTCTCCTCATCGTCGGTCCTTGCTCGATCCACGACACCAAGGCTGGTCTCGAGTATGCTCAGAAGCTTGCGAAGCTTGCTGAAGAAGTGAAGGATAAGATTTACATCGTGATGCGTGTCTACTTTGAGAAACCACGCACTACTACCGGCTGGAAAGGTCTCATCATGGACCCTAATCTCGACGGCTCTGACGACATCTCAGAAGGCCTCAAGCAAGCTCGCACTTTCCTCCGCCAAGTAATAGACGCAGGTCTCCCTACCGCCACTGAGCTGCTCGACCCTATCACTCCGCAATACATCGCCGACCTCATTTCGTGGTCCGCTATCGGTGCCCGCACCACAGAATCTCAGACCCACCGCCAGATGGCATCAGGTCTCTCCATGCCACTTGGTTTCAAGAACAACACTGCCGGCGATCTCGCCGCTGCTGTCAACGCTATCAATGCCGCTGGCAAGCCTCAGAAATTCCTAGGCGTTGCTGAAACTGGCATGGCTTCCGCTGTGACTACTTCAGGTAACCCAGACTGCCACATCATCCTCCGCGGTGGTGCAAACGGCCCTAACTACGGTGCATATGACGTAGCTGAAGCCATTGACAAACTCAACAAGAGCGGCGTCAGCGATGCAATCATGACCGATGCCTCACACGCTAACTGCGGTAAGGACGACACCAAGATGCCTAGCGTCTATCGTGAAATCGTTCGCCAACGTGCTAACGGCAATAAGAAGGTAGTCGCCGCAATGCTCGAGTCTAACCTCGTAGCGGGCAACCAAAAGTTCCCTCAGCCACTCGAGACACTCACCTACGGACAGTCCATTACTGACAAGTGCATCGACTGGAACACCACAGTGACTCTCGTCAACGAGACTTTTGCCGCTCTGTAACAGATCTCAAGAAGAGAAACTAAATTTTCCACTACGCCCTCATCGACGGCTGTTTTTTTCTGTGCTAGAGCGGTAATCAAAAAGCCTAATCCATTTAACTTGTGCCCTTTTCTGGAAAAAGTGTGACTCACCTCACTGCTCAATATTTTACAAGTGCTACAAAAAAATACTAAGCTTTACTTAGCCAGTAAAAATACTGCCGCCAGAGCTTATCCTCTAGCGACCTTTTGTACAATGAACTAACAACTTTTATAAATTCTTATCTACCAAACTGAAACTGGAACCCATTTTCCTGTTTCATACCCCCGAGCCCTAAAGCATCGATTCTTGCTCGGACTCCAGCAGGGACTGCAGCCATATCTTCAGCTGTTTCATAAGGGCCGGAATAGAGCACCTTTCCACATCTATCCTTCACTTCAACTTGCCTACCAGATTCATCAGTCACTTTGAAACGGATACTACCTTGATCATCCATCATTGTAAAAGTACCACTATAGTTACTATTGCCCTTCATGCGAAAATCATCGAAATCAAGCTGTACACTTTTCACTTTTTTCTTCAACTGATCGAGATCTGCCATTTGAATATCCATTTGAGCAAACTGGTTTTCAAGCTGCCGGACTTGACTCAGCATCATCTCCTCGACCCTGAGACGATAAGCATCAGGAAGTTGCTGAAATAACTCAGGAAGATTCTCGAATACTTCTACTTGAGCCTTTGAAGACTGCAGTTTTTTCGACTCAGGACGATACTTTGGTAGATACTCAGGCCGCGCTTCCAGCTTCACCTTCTTCATCACCTTTTTACCAGAAGTGAAAACTTCGACGTCTAAGGTTTGATCAATCTCAGCCCCATTAAGAGCAGTGCGCAAGTCATTCATTCCCTTGATTTTCTTATCACCAATTTTGGTGATAATATCAAATTTTTTGATGCCGGACTTCGCAGCTGCCCCATCACCAGCTACAAGCTCGACCGTAACGCCGTGAGCAATACTCAGCTGAGCTGCTAAAGCTGGCTTGATCGGTTGACCTGCAACTCCGAGCCAAACCTTAGGAGCAGTTTGTTCTTTCTGTACTTGTTCATGCTTGATCTCAGGCTCCTGAATTGGTGTGAGTCGCTCAATCGCATAACCACTGCCAGAGAGAACTACTGCGACTAGGCTCGTGATACTGAAAATTTTATTCATCTTTAAATATTTAATTATTAATAACTTATTATCTTAATAGCGTGATCCCCTGCAGTTTTAGTCTAATGAATTTCAACAGGGACCGCATAATATTCAATCCGCGGTTGCTTCACTTTATAAACTTTCCCATCGCGTCCACGAATAGTGACTTTGTCTTCAAACTCTACTTGCATAAGGCGTAGTGGGCGCCCCTGTGAATCATAGGTGATCACATCTTTCGAGGCGCCTTTGACCTGCGTTCCAAATTGGGAATTACTCGCTGGTACTACATTTTGAATATTCTGCTTTGCTGCTACTTGAGGAACTCGATCAGCCACCGAGTTAGCGTTATCCGCAAATGTGGATTCAGTTGTACTGACACCATTAAATACTGTGTATGATACAGCTCCGATCAAAGCTACGGCCGCTGCCGATGCCCATGCGTTGAAAAATCGTAGTCGACCTTTCTCCTTCCTTACCGGTTCAAATGCTACAATTTTCTCCTCGACTGGAACACTTTCCTGCCAACGTTCCATAGCTTGCTCCATACGCGCTAGCATGTCGTCCGGCATTGCTGCTGGCGAAAATTTTTCTAGCTGATCTTCGATCTCTCGTAGTTCGTCGTTCATGGTGTCTCTTTTGTGTTGGGTGTGATTATTTATAGGGAAAGGTTTCCCTCATGTCGCACGTGTGAAAGCTGCCTTCGCAATGCTTCGAGTCCGTATCGGTATCTGGATGCTGCTGTGTTCTGAGAAATGTCGAGCGCTTCGCCTATTTCAGAAAAGGTTCGTCCACCCCAAACCTTCATCACAATGACTTCAGAAAATTTCGTAGGCAGCTCTTTTAAAATCTTTTCAATATAGTCGCGCGACTCTTCAGTCGCCGCGTCACTGTCGAACCATGGGTCCAATTTTCCACCTGTCTCATATTGACGCTCGATCTCCGCTTTTCGCTCACGTTTGCCTCGTCGGTCTGACTTACGTCCGAGATCGATCGCGCATCGGCGAATAGCAGTGTAAAGATAGGGAAGCCAAGACTGCTGTCCGCCATCGAATGTCCCCTCTGCCACTTTTCGGGATAGTTTCACCAAGGCATCTTGCAGAACATCTTCAGCATCTGCGATAGATCGAGTCTGGTGACGAGCAAACAACAACAACTTTGAACCATGCTCTTTGAGCCATGCTGCCCATGTCATTTCTGTGTTTAGTTGTGCAGTTGCGCCTGTCATAGTTTCCTGATTTACATTCATAGAGCGTCTCCTCTTTCATCATTTGTTTATTCATCTGCACTTTTTCAAAATGCGTGAAACAAAAATCCCAGTACAGCCAATAATCCAATCAATAAGCGAGATCAGATCTCAAGTCAGCCAACGGCCCGTGGCAGACTCGTTGACTTTTTTTATTTCAGCGGGTGGACCTTCAGCAACTATCTGACCTCCTAATTCCCCACCGCTTGGACCGAGGTCTATCACCCAGTCTGCCTCACGAATCACATCAAGCTGATGCTCCACTACAATAAGAGAATTCCCTTCATCCCGTAATTTTTTAAGAACGGTCATCAGCACAGCCACATCTTGAAAGTGTAAGCCAGTGGTGGGTTCATCGAGTAGATAGAGTGCGTTGCCAGCACTCTTCTTTGCCAACTCAGTGGCCAATTTCACGCGTTGTGCCTCTCCACCACTCAAGGTATTCGCTGCCTGCCCTAGCTTCATATAGCCTAACCCAACCTCACACAGAGATTTCAAAATGGCTTCGAGCTTGGGGATTGCTTGAAAGAAGGCATATCCCTCTTCAGCAGTCATGGCCAATACGTCAGCTATGCTAACACCTTTATAAGTCACCTCCAAGGTCTCGCGGTTATAGCGTTGCCCATTACAGGCGTCACAATGGACATAAACATCGCTGAGGAAATGCATATCGATCTTGATCTTGCCGTCTCCCTGACACCGTTCACATCGACCACCTCGCACGTTAAAACTGAACCTACCAGCCTTATAGCCCCTCTGGCGAGACAGTGGCAGCTTAGCAAAAATCTGGCGCACATGATCCAATGCTCCTGTGTACGTTGCTGGGTTAGACCTCGGACTTTTCCCTAGAGGACTTTGATCCACGACTACCATTCGATCTATTCCTTCATAGCCTTCTATTGAGTCATGCTTACCTGGAACAGCCTTCGCTCCATGGAACTTACGAGCCAAAGCCCGTTTCAAAATCCTATTAGTCAATGTAGATTTACCACTGCCACTGGGACCAGTGACACAGACAATTTGCCCCAACGGGAAACGAACATCCAAGTTTTGTAAATTGTGCTCACGAGCACCCCGTACGACCAGATCTCCCATCGTTGCCTCCCTACCAAAACTTAAGGGCTGAATCGGCTGATTGAGCCACTTCCCTGTTGGGGAACCTTCATTTTTACTGACACTTTCTGGCGTGCCCTCAGCCAAAATATACCCGCCATTTGCACCCGCTACTGGACCAATATCAATCACCCAGTCAGATTCTCGAATCATTTCCTCGTCGTGCTCAACAACAACAACCGTATTGCCCACATCTCGTAAACGTTTCAAAGCTCCAATCAATCTCGCATTATCCTCCTGATGGAGACCTATGCTCGGCTCATCTAACACGTATACCACTCCCGCTAAGCCAGCTCCAATTTGGGTCGCTAAACGAATACGTTGCGACTCACCACCACTCAAGCTCGCACTCGTCCGGTCTAATGGTAAATAACCTAACCCCACTTCATGCAGAAAGCCCAAACGCTCGCGGACTGCCTCGACAAGCCCCCCTGCAACTTCCTGTTTATTTTCAGGCAATATGATTGTTTTCAACCACTCTATGCTGTCCTCAACTGAAAATTCACAAAACTCTTGAATTCCAATATTCTCATTATCCCCATCCAGCTTCACAGCTAAAATCTGTGGCTTTAAGCGCTTTCCATTACACGAAGAACAGGCGTGATTAGCCATATACTTCCCCATACTTTTTTTAACTCCGTCGCTAGACGTTTCAGAGTACAAGCGCTCAATTGTAGTACAAAGGCCTTCAAATTCTTTATGCCAAGGCATTTCCTCACCATCTCGTTCCCAAGTTAGAGTGATCTTCTCATCACCCATTCCATAGAATAGCCCTTGGGTAAATTCTTCAGGTAATTCCTGAAAAGGTAGCGTAGTGTCGACGTCAAAGTGTGCGACGACTGCCTCCACTTGGCGCTGCATCCACCCCTTCTTCTTTTTTGTCCCCCCCCACAAGTGAAGAGCGCCACGGTCTATCGACTTCGATGCATCGGGTACAATCAAAGTGGGATCGCAATACACATGTGTCCCTAGTCCGTGGCATACCTCACATGCGCCTTTATGCGAATTGAATGAAAAATCCTGCGGTGTAAGCGATCCCAATTCGAAGCCAGTTTTAGCGTTTCTATAGCTCGTAGCAAAACTGATTTCATTCCAAGTATCCTCACTTGGCTCCATCACTAAACAACGCGCTTCTTGTCCGCATATTCGCAAACATGTCTCAACACTATCAGCCAAACGGCTTTCCATTCCTTCACGAATAACCAAACGATCCACCACGATTTCTACAGCCTCCGCCACTTCTGGCCACAATCCCAATGCTTCATCGGCTTCCAAAATTTCACCATTGACCCGGATTCTAACGAATCCTTGTCGCTGTAGGTCACCGAGTAATCGTTCGGCATCATTTACTTCTACCAAAGGGACTGGTGCCAACATAATGAGCTTCGTTCTTTCTGCCCGGCCTAACAAACTCTGAACAATATCCGCCGATGACATTTTTACTAAACGCTCACCGCTGTCAGGATCATGCGGCACCCCGACCGATGCATACAGCACTCTAAGATAGTCATAAATCTCTGTCGCAGTCGCAATTGTCGACCGAGGATTACCACCACCAGCTCTTTGGTCAATTGCGATAGCCGGACTTAAACCTTCTATGCCATCCACATCTGGCTTCTCAAGTTTTTCTAAAAATTGACGTGCATAGGTAGATAAGCTTTCCACATAGCGTCGTTGGCCCTCCGCATAAAGAGTATGAAAGGCTAAACTCGACTTTCCACTCCCACTTGGTCCAGTAATCACCACAAGCTTATCGCGAGGAATATCAACGTTCACATTCTTTAAATTGTGCTGCCGGGCTCCCCGTATTTTTATCAAATCCACAGACAAACTTTAGCATTCACAGTGATACTCCTCAAGCATCCGGGCACAAAAAAGTCCGCTTCC